>JANXSA010000149.1 GCA_025352915.1 Rhodospirillales bacterium
CGGCGCGGTCGCGGCGCTGAACGGGGTGGTGATCAGGGCCAACACGGCAGCGTTGGTGGTGGCCGAGCCGGTGCTGATGCCCAGACCCTGGACGCCGCCATTGATCAGGTCGATCGAGGCGATGACACCCATGTTCGCCAACAGGCGCAGGTTGCCGATGTTGCTGACGACATTGCTGGTGAAGTCGGCGATGCGCAGCGAACCCGGTGCCAGGCTCGCCAGGACCTTGTTGTTCTCGGACAGGAGCGCCACGGCGGTATTGGCTGAGATTTTCCCGGTCACCACCAGCGCCATCGGCCCGACGACCATGTTCAACGCATTGCTGCGAACGCCGGCGCTGGCGAGCGCCTCGGAAGGGATCGTGACGGTGGGCGTGCCTGCATCGGTCAGCACGATCGCCTGGGGATCCTCTAACGCGAAGCCCAAGGCGCGGGCAGCGCTGCCGAGCTGTGCGGCGGTCATGCGCAGATCGGGCGTGGCCTGGGTGAAGCGCAGCTTGGCGAGCTGTCCCTCGCGAGCGAGCGCGTCGATCGCGTCGATATTGGCCAGCACGTTGGCCGGCGTGTCCTGGACGGTGAGATTAAAGAATCGTGCGTCGCGCACCGGGGCGGCGGCATCGGCGGCGCTGATCACCTGTGACAACTGCACGTTGGGCGAGAATTTCGACACCGCCAGCGCGTTGGCGGTCAACTGTGCGGGCGTCAGGCTGAGCACCTGGACGCCGGCATCGCGCATCGACACCGCCTGCAGCTTGCCGGCTACGGCGGCGGCCTGCAGCGCCTCAATAAACACCGAGATGCGGTTCTGGAAGTCGAGTACGATCAGATTCGACGGCAGGTTCGCCGTCGAGGTGCCGCCCAGCGGCGCGATCGCATTCAGCGGCACCGAAATTTCGCTGTTAGTCGAACGGTTCGCGCCTGACAGGATGCTGGCCACCCGGTTTGCGCGCATCACACCGCCGATCTCCAGCGTGAATGGGCTGGTAATGCTGGCGATCACCCAGGAATAGGTCGTCTCGCCATCCGCCCAGACCGGCAGGGTAAGCTTCGGCGTGACGGGATCGGTCAGCACGATGGTGAAGGGCGAGCCGATGTTGCGCAGGGCGTCGACATTGGCGGCAACCTGGGCGGCGCTGAGCGCGAACACCGGATTGCTGTCGGTCAGGCGAACGAAGCCGAGCGTGCCGGTGCGCCACAGCAACTGGATCGCCGGCAGGTTGGCGGCGATGTTGGCCCCGGTGTCCCAGACCGTGAGTGCCTCGAAGCCGGCGGTCAGCGTGGCGCCAGCGGCTTCGGCGGCGGTGAGGCGCTGTTGCAGGGAGTGCGGCGTGGTGATCAGGGCCAGCACCGAGGCATCGGCGGTGCGCTGGGCCGGCGTCACAACCATGGACGGGCGACCGCCATTGGTCAGCTCGATGCTGGCGATCTTGCCGGCGGAGACTAACGCCAGCAGGGCGTCTACGTTCTCGGCGACCAAGCGGCCGCTGTCGGCGATGACGGTGCCGGCGGCGAGGGTGTTGCCGGCGAAGGCTGCGAGCGCCTGGGAGACGGTGAGTGCCATCGTTGAGCGCCTGTCCTAAAACGTGATGAATCGATCAGCGGATTTGATTTAGAGTCGTAGGTGGCTCCGATCGCGTGGGAGCGTTACCCCCATGCACCGGACCTGGCGGTCACGTTGCGTTGACGACCGCGCCGATTGCCTGCACCGCATCGTCGATCATAGCTGACGTTATATCCAGGTGCGTGCAGGCGCGAACACGATAGCGGCCATTGGTGGAAACCGCCACACCCTGGGCACGGGCGCGGTCGGAGAGCTGGGCCGCGGTCATGCCGGTGCCTTCGGTGTTGAAGAACACCAGATTGGTCTCCGGCTCCTCCGGGATGATGCCCGGCACTTGGGCCAGGCCGCGCGCGAGGCGCTTGGCATTGGCGTGATCGTCGGCCAGCCGGTCGATGTGGTGGTCCAGCGCGTGGATGCAGCCGGCGGCCAGCATGCCGGACTGGCGCATCGACCCGCCCAGGCGCTGCTTCCAGCGCCAGGCCGCGCCGATGAACTCGTGGGACCCGACCAGCACCGCGCCGACGCCAGTGCCCAGGCCCTTGGTGAAGTCGAGCCACAGGCTGTCCATGCCCGCCACCATGTCCTTCGGCGCCACGCCGGCGGCGACACAGGCGTTCATCAGCCGCGCGCCGTCCATGTGGGTGGACATGCCGTTCTCGTGCGCGATGGCGCAGAGCTGGTTGATCGTCTCGACCTTCCACACCGCGCCGCCGCCGGAATTGGCGGTCTGCTCGATTTCCAGCAGCGTCTGCGGCGGTGCGTAGCGGGATTTGGGGCGGATGGCGGCGCGCAGCGTGTCGGCATCGAACTGGCCGCGCGCGCCGCGCAGCCCGGTGATCTGGGCGCCGGTGATCGCACCGACGGCGCCGCCCTCGCTGGTCAGGATATGGGCGGTCTCATGCGCCAGGATTTCGTCGCCGGGGCGGCAATGGGTGGCAATCGCGATCTGGTTGCACATCGTGCCGCTGGGCAGGAACAGGGCTGCTTCCTTGCCCATCAGGGCGGCCATGCGCTCCTGGAGCAAATTGGTGGTGGGGTCCCAGCCGAACTGCTCATCGCCGACCTCGGCGGCCAGCATTGCCGCCTTCATCGCCGGCGTCGGCCGCGTCTGGGTGTCGGAATACAGGTTCACGCGCAGCGGCGGCTGCGAGGCGTCCATGCGCAGCGGGGTGTAATCCATGGCGGGCATTCTCCGAAAACGATGTCCGAAGAGAAGCACCCCGCCCGAGGTTGCGCCAGGGGGAGGGGCAACACCCCTCCCCCGCGCAACAGCTACTTCATAACCGCGATCGACACGATGTCCTTGCCCGACAGGCCAGTGATGCGGCCGAGCGTCATCACCTGTCCGGTCTTGATATCGATGCTGTGCAGCGCACCGCCAGCCACCACCCAGCCGGTGTTGCCGCCCTGCCCGTCGGACAGGATATCAAAGCCGGCATTGGCCGGCACCGCCACATTCAGCCGGCCGCGCGGCTGCTGGACGCCGTCATTGGGCGGCATCTGCACGTTCATCATGCTGAGCTTGCTGTCGATCGTGTACAGCGCGGTTTCCTTGGTGCCGGCGAAGTGGTTGGAATAGGCACCGGTGGTCACCATCGGCTTGGCGTCGGAATAGGCCGAGTCGGCGGCGTATTTCAGCGCGCCATCGACGGTGACCGCGCCGGTGTCGGGATGGATGCGCCAGTTACCGCCATTGCTGGAGACGACGCGCAGCCGGTCCACCACCGGGTTGAAGTTGATCGTGGTGCGCGGCCCCGTCTCCAGCATCTTGTCCAGCTTGGCGACCTGGGTGGCCATGGCGGTGGCGGGATCGATGGTGATCAGCTGGCCGGTCGCGGTGAGGCCATACAGCTTGCCGTTGGCCGGGCGCAGCGCCACGGACAATACGGCACCGTCGGCGCCCTTCACCATCATCGCCGGCATCGCGCGGCGGCTATCGCTATCGATGCGGG
>JANXSA010000177.1 GCA_025352915.1 Rhodospirillales bacterium
CTTCTTTTTGTTCACAAAAAGAAGACTTTTCTTGGATGACTTTTTGCTTTTGGCGTCCTGGATTCCCCTTGGATCGGGCTGACGGTGTAGGCGGGGTTGGCGAACCCATATAACCCTGTGCTGCACCGATTCTGGCGGTCAGGGTAGGATGAAGCGGTGTTGGAGGCCAGCCATGCGGATGATGAAGGCGCTTGTTGTTGCGGGCCTGGTGCTGGGCGGGGCGGGGCTGTGCGGGCAAGCGGGGGCCCAGGAGCGGCCGACGAGCAGCGGCAGCGGGTTTGTGGTTGGGGTGGGGCGGGCGGTGACCAACCATCATGTGATCGATGGGTGCCAGCGGGTGAGCGTGCGGACGCCGCAGGGGCAGGTTTTGGCGGCACGGGTGCTGGCGGGGGATGCGCGGCGGGATTTGGCGCTGTTGGGGTTTGAGGGCAATGCGGGGCCGGCGTTGCGATTCCGGGAAAGTCCGGCGGTGCAGCGCGGCGAGATGGTGGTGACGTATGGGTTTCCGCTGTCTGGCGTGTTGTCGTCCGGGCCGTCGCTGACGACGGGGGATGTGAGCGCGCTGGCGGGGTTGCGCGACAATCCGCTGCATTACCAGATCAGTGCGCCGGTGCAGCCGGGGAATTCGGGCGGGCCGCTGTTGGATGCGCAGGGCAATGTGGTTGGTGTGGTGGTCAGCAAGCTGAACGCGATGCGGATTGCGCAGATGACGGGGGGGGATATTCCGCAGAACGTCAATTTCGCCATCAAGGGGGGCGAGGCGGTGCGGTTTTTGCGCGAGAACGGGGCGATCCCGGAGATGGCGGCGAGCACGGGGGGGGACCGGCGGGCGAGCGAGGTGGGGGAGGTAGCGAATGCTTCGACGCTGTTCATCCAGTGTTTTGGCGGCGGCGGGCGGGCGGGCGGCACGCAGGCTTCGGGTACGCAGGCTTCGGGCAAGCCGGCGGATGATCCGTCTTTTCGGCTGGTGAACCGGGGGCAGCAGGCGGTGGCGGAGTTGTTTGCGCGGCCGGCGGGGGGCGGGAGTTGGGGGGCCAACCGGCTGGAGCAGGGGCCGTTGACGCCGGCGGGGACGCAATTGTTGCGGCTGCCGCGCGGGGGGGAGTGCGTATATGACCTGAGGGTGGTATTCGCCGACCGGCGGGCGCTGGAGCGCAAGGGTGCGAATTTGTGCCGGGTCACCGATTTGCCGGTGCCGTGAGAAGGCGGGGGAAGGATGACCGGGGTGACGACGAGTACGGGCGAGGTTCGGGCGCCGTCGACGGGGATGCGCGGGAAGAACTATGCCCGGAAGTATTGGCCGTTTGTGGTGCCGGCGGGGCTGGTGGTGTTTGCGGTGATCGTGTTTCCGTGGATCTTCACGCTGTATATGTCGGTGCATGAATGGAAGGTGGGCGGGGCGTTTACGTTTGTTGGGTTGGACAATTACCTGCGGCTGCCGAATGACGAGCGGTTTTTGGGGGCGGTGTGGCGGACGCTGTATTTCACCGTGTTGTCGGTGGCGTTTCCGGTGATCCTGGGGGTGGCAGCGGCGGTTTGTTTTCATCGGAATTTTCCGTTGCGCGGGCTGGCGCGGACGATCTTTATTTTGCCGATGATGGCGACGCCGGTGGCAATCGCGCTGGTTTGGACGATGATGTTTCACCCGCAGGCGGGGGTGCTGAACTATATCCTGACGTCGGTCGGGCTGCCGCCGAGCATGTGGAGCTATGACTCGGCCACGGTGATCCCGACGCTGGTGCTGGTGGAGACGTGGCAGTGGACGCCGCTGGTGATGCTGATTGTGCTGGGGGGGTTGGCTAGTCTGCCGACTGATCCGTTTGAGGCGGCGCGGATTGACGGGGCGAGTGCTTGGGACATGTTCCGGCACCTGACGGTGCCGCTGGTTTGGCCGCATATTATCGTGGCGGCGGTGATCCGGACGATTGATTCGTTGAAGGCGTTTGACTTGATTTTCGTGATTTCGGGCGGCGGGCCGGGGACGTCGAGCGAGACGATCAACCTGTATCTGTACCAGACGGCGTTTGCGTTTTATAACATGGGGTATGCGGCGGCGATGACGGTGGTGTTTTTCATCATCATCCTGTTGATCAGCCTGGTGCTGTTTAGCAGCCGGCAGCAGGAGAAGTGGCAATGAAGGCCCTGTTGCGCTGGAAAGGCTATCAGGTCCGGCGGCTGGTTGGGCGGGTGTTCTTTGGGTTGTCGGTGTTTGCGCTGGTTTCGCCGGCGATCTTGGTGTTTTTGTGGATGCTGTCGCTGTCGCTGAAGAACGAGGTGGACAACATGTCCTTCGTTCCCGTGTTCATCCCGAATCCGCCGACGCTGGCCAATTTTGTCGAGGTGTTCGAGCGCAATGACTTCCTGACTTATACTATCAACTCGGTGATCGTGTCGTTCGGGGCGACCGGGCTGGCGCTGTTGCTGGGGGTGCCGGCGGGGTTCGGGATTGCCAAGGCGCGGGCGCACCGGGTGGCGGCGCTGATCATGATTGCGCGGGTGACGCCGGGGTTGTCGTATCTGATCCCGCTGTTCCTGATGTTTCAGTGGCTCGGGCTGACCGGGTCGCTGGCGCCGCTGTTGATTACCCATCTGGTGATTACGGTGCCGATCGTGGTTTGGGTGATGATCGGGTTTTTCGAGGGGTTGCCGAGCGAATTGGAGGAGGCGGCGCTGGTGGATGGGGCGACGATCTGGCAGGCATTTTATCACATCGCGATGCCTTTGGCGCGGCCGGGGATTGTGGTGGCGATGATCCTGGCGTTCATCTTCAGCTGGAACAATTTCATTTTTGGCGTGGTGCTGGCCGGGCGGGCGACGCGGACATTGCCGGTGGCGGTGTACAACGTGATCAGCTTCGAGCAGGTCAGTTGGGGGCCGTTGGCGGCGGCGGCGCTGTTGGTGACGTTGCCGGTGCTGTTGCTGACGCTGTTGATGCAGAAGGAGATCGTGGCCGGGTTGACGGCGGGCGGGGTCAAGGGCGGCTGAGCCCGGCTGTTGCAAAAAGTAACGCCGGTGCAATGCATTGCGTGCATGATCACGCAGGATTGGGTTGGCGGAGGCCGTTGGCGCCGCTAGTCCGGCTTGGCAAGAGCGGGGCGATTGCCCGCGGAGGAGGCTAGGCTTGGCTTTGTTCCTGGTGACTGGCGGCGCTGGCTTTATCGGCTCGCATTTATGCGATGCGCTGCTGGCGGCGGGGCATGCGGTGCGGGTGCTGGATGATTTGTCGACCGGGCGGCGGGAGCAGGTTGACGCGCGCTGCGCGTTTGTCCGTGGCGATGTGATTGACCCGGGTGCGGTGCGGGCGGCGATGGCGGGGGTGGCGGGGTGTTTTCACCTGGCGGCGATCGCCTCGGTGGCGCGCGGAAACGAGGATTGGCGCGGGACGCATCTGGTGAACCAGACCGGCACGGTGACGGTGCTGGACGCGGCGCGGGCGGCGGGCCTGGTGCCGGTGGTCTATGCGTCTTCGGCGGCGGTGTATGGCAATCTTGGCGACGATGTGGCGCGTGAGGATGGCAGGACCGCGCCGCTCACCGCCTATGGCGCGGACAAGCTGGGGTCGGAGTTGCATGCGGCGGTGGCACTGCATGTGCATGGCGTGCCGAGTGTGGGGCTGCGGTTTTTCAACGTTTATGGGCCGCGGCAGGACCCGCATTCGCCGTATAGCGGGGTGATCTCGATCTTCTCGGCGCTGGTGGCGGCCGACCGGGTGGTGACGGTGCATGGTGATGGGGCGCAGTTGCGCGACTTTGTCTATGTCGGCGATGTGGTGGCGCACCTGGTGGCGTCGATGAAGCTGTTGGAGGGGCGGCCGATCAGCGCGGTGTTCAATGTGTGCACCGGACATGCCAGCTCGGTGTTGGCGCTGGCGCAGACGCTGGGGCGGCTGCATGGGCGGGCGGCGCAGATTGCCCATGGGCCGGCGCGGGTCGGGGATATCCGGATTTCGCTGGGCGACCCGGCGCGGGCGATCGCAGCCCTCGGGGTGCGGGCGGGGGTGACG
>JANXSA010000238.1 GCA_025352915.1 Rhodospirillales bacterium
GGCGGCGGAGGTGTTGGTGCGGGCCGGGGCGGTGGTGGAGATGCGCGAATTGCCGGCGGATTTTGACGCGATGGCGGAGGCGCACCAGGTGGTGATGCAGGCGGAAAGCGCGGCCTCGATGGGGTGGGAGATGGCGTTCCATCGCGGCGGGCTCAGCGATGTGCTGCGCGAGCGGCTGGAATGGGGGCGCGCGCAGGGACCGGATGCGCTGGATGGCGCGCGGGCGGTTTTTGCCCGGTTGCAAGCGGCGTTTCCGGCGGCGATGGAAGGGCTGGATATCCTGGTCACTCCGGCAGCCCCGGGCGAGGCACCGGAGGGGCTTGCCTGGACCGGCGATCCCGGGTTCAACGCGCTGTGGACGGGGCTGCATGTGCCGTGTGTCAGCGTGCCGGCGGGCGTTGGGCCGGCGGGGATGCCGCTGGGGATCCAGGTGGTCGGCCGGCGCGGCGAGGACGTGGCGGTACTTGCCTGGGCGCAATGGGTTGCCAGCGTGTTGGAAGGATGACGGGGATGGTCAAAAGCCTGGGGCTTTCGGATGCTTTGTATGCGTATGTGCAGGAGGTCGGCACCCGGCTGGCGCCGGCGCAGGAGGGGTTGCGGGCGGCCACCGCGGGCATGCAGGCGGCCGGGATGCAGATCGGCGCCGACCAGGGGCAGTTCATGGGGTTTCTGGTGCGGCTGCTGGGGGTCAAGCGGGCGCTGGAGGTGGGGACTTTTACCGGCTATTCGGCGTTGTCGGTGGCGCTGGCGCTGCCGGATGACGGGCGGCTGGTGTGCTGCGACATCAGCACGGACTACACCGATATCGGCCGGCCGTTCTGGGAGCAGGCCGGGGTGGCGGGTAAGATCGACCTGCGCATTGGCCCGGCGGTGGAGACGCTGGACCGGCTGATCGCCGAGGGCGGCGCGGATGGGTTCGACTTCGCGTTCATCGATGCCGACAAGAGCAATTACGACGCCTATTACGAGCGCTGCCTGGTGCTGGTGCGGGCCGGCGGGGTGATTGCGGTGGATAACGTGCTGTGGGGCGGGGCGGTGATCGACCCGGCGAAGAACAGCGCGGACACCGTGGCGCTGCGGGCGCTGAACAGGAAGCTGCACGCGGATGAACGGGTGGACATCACCATGCTGGCGATCGGTGATGGGCTGACGCTGCTGCGGCGGCGGTAGGGCGGTTGACCGGCTTTGGCCGCCGCCGCATCGTCGCGCCAACATGAGGGACCATCTGATGAACGACGCCATGACCATCACTTCGCCCGAGGATGTCGGGCTGTGCAGCGCGCGGCTGGCGCGTATCGATGCCTGGCGCGATGCGCTGGTGGCTGGCGGGCGGTTTGCCGGGGTGTCGACGCTGGTGGCGCGGCGCGGGCAGGTGGCGCATTGGGGCATGAGCGGGCTGGCGGACCGCGAGCGCGGGGTGCGCATGTCGCCGGACACCATCTTTCGCATCTATTCGATGTCCAAGCCGATCACCTCGGTGGCGATCATGATGCTGTACGAGGAAGGGCGGTTCCAGCTCGATGATCCGATCAGCCGGTTCCTGCCGGCGTTCAAGGGTAGCCGGGTGGCGGTGGGGGGCAGCCGGGGCAAGGTCGAGACGGTGCCGGCGGAGCGCGACATCAGTTTCCGCGACCTGCTGACGCATACCTCGGGCCTGACCTACGGGTTCATGGAAGCAACCCCGGTGGATGCGCTATACCGCGACGGCAAGCTGGCGGATTTCGGGCATCCCGATGGGGACCTGATGGAGACGGCGGAGAAGCTGGCCGCACTGCCGCTGATCGCCCACCCCGGGCGGGAATGGAACTACTCGGTTGCAACCGACGTGCTGGGCGCGCTGGTGCAGGCGATCTCGGGCCAGCGGTTTGGCGCGTTTCTGCAGGAGCGTATCCTGGGGCCGCTGGGGATGGACGATACCGGCTTTATCGTGCCTGAGGAGAAGCGTGGCCGTTTCGCCGCCAACTACGTGCCGCATCCCAAGGGCGGCGTGATGCTGTTCGATGATCCCGCGACCAGCCGCTACCTGGGTGATCGGAAGATGGAGTCGGGCGGCGGCGGGCTGGCCTCGACCACCGGCGATTACCTGAAGTTCTGCACCATGCTGCGCAACAAGGGCGTGCTGGGCGATGTCCGGCTGCTCGGGCGCAAGACGGTCGAGCTGATGACGATGAACCACCTGCGCGGCGATATGGGGGATATGGGGCAGGCGCGGTTTTCCGAGAGCTCGTATCTGGGGATCGGGTTCGGGCTGGGCTTTTCGGTGATGATCGACCCGGCGAAGGCGCAGATCCTGGGTTCGCTCGGGGAGTATGCCTGGGGCGGGGCGGCGAGCACGGCGTTCTGGATCGATCCGGTAGAGGACATGATCGTGATCATGATGACCCAGCTGATGCCGAGTTCGACGTATCCCATTCGCAAGGAGCTGAGGGTGCTGAGCTATCAGGCGGTGATTGATTGAAGGAAGCAGTTCTTTTTTGAAAAAAAGAACCAAAAAACTTTTTCCGTTTGCGTCCGGCGCCATGATGGTTTGCCGGGTGCAAATGGATAAAGTTTTTTTGCTTCTTTTTGTTCACAAAAAGAAGGCTTTTTCTTATTCTCGTATCATGAACTGCGCGGCCGCGCCGTAGCTCGAAAGCTTCCCTGTTGGCAGGGAAGCGGGCCGGAAGCCTTGGCGCGCCCAGAAGCGGGGCGAGGCGCCGACTGCGATCAGGTCGATGCGCGGCTGCGCCGCGAGCGTGGCGACGATGGTCTGGGCGGCGCCGGTGCCGCGGGCGGTTGGGTGCAGGGCGAGATCGTGGATGTACCAGGTGCTCGGGCAGGCCGGCAGGGTGCCGAGCAGGGTGTTCAGGGCGGGGGGGCTGCTGGCGTGCCAGGGGTGGCTGATGATGTAGCCGGCGAGGCCGGCGGGGCCGTCCAGGGCGTGGCAGCCTTCGGGGCAGAGGTGGAGGCGTTCGGCGAAGATTTCGGCGTCTTCGGGGTGGTCGAGGTGGATGGCGTTGCCGAGTTTTTCCACGGCGGGCAGGTCGGCGGGGCGCATGCGGCGCCAGGCGAAGTCAGGCGACATCGGCGGGACGCAGGCGTGGGGGAAGGGTTTCCAGGCTTTCGCGAGTGTCGAAGTCGCGCAGCACGGCGTCGTCGTTGACGTCGATTTCGGTGACCACCTCGGCGTGGTCGCGGATGATGCGTCTTCCGCCGCCGCCGTCGCCGGTCATGGCGAGCAGGTCGGGGAAAAATTTTCGGTCCCACAGGATGGGGTTTCCGATTGCGCCCTGGTGGGTGGGCACGGCGATCAGGCGGCCTTCGTCGGTGTCGTGGGCGGCGAGCAGGCGGTCGATGAGGCGGCCGGTGACCAGCGGCATGTCGCCGAGACAGACGATGGCGGCGCGGGCTTCGGGCGGTACGGCGGCGATGCCGGATTTGAGGCTTTCGGACAGGCCGGCATCGTAGTTGGGGCTGGGGACGAAGGTGACGGGGCGGCCGGCCAGGGCGGCCTTGATGTCGTCCGCGCGGTGGCCGGTGACGACGATGATGGGGCGGGCGGCGGAGGACAGGATGTTGTCGACGACGCGGGCGATCATCGGCTTTCCCGCCCGGTCGGGGACCAGCAGCTTGTTCCAGGGCGCCATGCGGGTGGATTTTCCGGCGGCGAGCACCACGGCGGCGATGGTGGGTTTTGCCGCTGGCGCGGCCGGCCTTGGCGCCGCGCGGGCGCGGGGCAGGGGGCGGGCGTCGGTGTCCTTCAATAGCCCGCCCACACCCATGGCGGCGAGGGCGGCGCTATCCACCGGCAGCCCGGCGAACAGGCGGCGCAGCACCCAATCGATGCCGTTCAGCTTCGGCGAGCGGGCGCAGCCGGGCAGCACCAGCGCCGGCTTGCCGTCGATCTCACAGGTGCAGATCAGGTTGCCGGGATCGACCGGCATGCCGAAATGCACGATTTGTCCACCGGCCGCCACCACCCCGGACGGCCCGACATCGCGGCGATCCACTGTGGCCGAGGCGCCGGCCACCAGCAGCATGTCGGCACCTTCTTCCAGCATCTCGCGCAGCGCCGCGGCAATTGCCTCGGTGGTGTGGGCACAGCGCCGGCTCGGTAACATGCGCCCGCCGAGCGCGTGGATGCGCGCCTCGGTCGCCTCGATGGTGCCGGCCAGGACGGATTCCTTGAGGCCAGGGAGTTCGCTGAGCACAAGGCCGACGGTGAGGCGGCGGAACGGGTGTAGGGTGAAGGGGGCGGCGCCGTCACGGGCGAGGGTTTCGGCGCGGGCCAGGACGGGGCCGGGGACGGCGAAGGGGATGATTTTGATGGTGGCGAGCATGTCGCCGGGGGCGACGACAGCCGAGTCGGGCAGGGTGGCGATGGTCAGCGACTCGTCGACTCCGTTGATTCGGCGGAGTCGTGCGGAATCGACGATCAGGAGGCCGGCGGCGTCGGCGTGGAGATTGACGCGGCCGGTGCCCGCACGGCCGGCGGAGATGCGTGGGCCGATGACGGCGGCGGCGAGGCGGGCGGCGGCATCGTTCTCGGCGATGTCGCCGGGTTCGAAGCGGGCGGCGATGACCTCCGCCCGGCCGGCGGTGCGCAGGGCGGTGATCGCGGCTTCGTCGAGGATCGTGCCCTTCTTCAGGACGCGCTCCGGCGTGCGGTGAGAGTGGGCGAGGACGGCGCCGGTGGCCTCGTCGAGCGGGAAGCTGGCGAAGATCACGCGAGTTGCGGCTCCGCGATCTTCGGCGCCAGGGCGCCGTTGCGGCGGGCGGCGACGAATTCGGCGAGGATGGCCACCGCAATTTCGGGGGCGGTGACGGCGCCGAGATCCAGGCCGACGGGGCCCTTTATGCGGGCGATGGCGGCGTCGCTGTGGCCGAGTTCCTTCAGGCGGGCGACGCGGCGGGCGTGGGTGCGGCGGCTGCCGAGGGAGCCGATGTAGAAGGCCGGGGATTTCAGGGCGCGGTCCAGCGCGGGGTCGTCCAGCTTGGGGTCGTGGGTGAGAGTGATGATGGCGGTGCGGACGTCCGGCTTGAGTTCGTCCAGCGCTTCGTCCGGCCAGTCGGTGGAGACGGTGACGTTGGGGAAGCGCTCCTCGGTGGCGAAGGCGCGGCGGGGGTCGACCACCACCACGGCGAGGCCGAGATGGGCGGCCATGGGGACCAGGGCTTGGGCGATGTGGACGGCGCCGACGACGATCAGGCGGAGCGGCGGGTTGTAGGCATGCAGGAACCAGGTCTCGTTGCCGAGGGTTACGGTGCCGGATTCGTCGCGGCCCAGCGCGCGGGCGGCGGCTTCGGCGAGGTCGGCGGGGGCGGCTGCATCGGGCAGGAGCATCTGTTCGCCGGTCGGCAGGCGGGTGGCGACGACGACCGGGCGCTTGGCGGCGCGGGCGGCGGTGAGGGCGGCGAGGAGTTCGGGCGTCATGCCAGCTTCTCCACGAACACCTTCAGTTTGCCGCCACAGGCCAGGCCCACTTCCCAGGCGCGTTCGTCGGTGATGCCGAAATCCAAGAGTTGCGGCACCCCGGTCTCGATGGTTTTCATCGCCACTTCGGCCACCGCGCCCTCGATGCAGCCGCCACTGACCGAGCCGGCCATGCGGCCCGACTTGGTCACCGCCAGCTGACTGCCGGCCGGGCGCGGGGACGAGCCCCAGGTTTCGGTGACCGTGGCAAGCGCCACCAATTCGCCCGCTTCGCGCCAGGCGGCGGCGGTGGCGAGAACGTCGTTTGAAGCGTGGCTCATGCGGCAAGCCTCCATTTGTCCATGGCGCGCAGGTCTGGCGGCGCGGAAAGCGAGGCGACCAGGGCACGCAGGCTGGCGAGATTATGCACGGTGCGGAACTCGTCGACATGCGGCAGCATCGCGCGGATGCCCTGTGATTTCGGCTCGAACCCGTCCCAGCGCAAGAGCGGGTTGAGCCAGACCAGCCGCGCGCAGGATTTGTGCAGCCGCTCCATGTTCTCCGCCAGCCCGGCCGCGCCGTCGCGGTCCAGCCCGTCGGTGACCAGCAGCACCATGGCGCCCTGGCCGAGCACCCGGCGCGACCATTGCCGGTTGAAGGCCGCCAGGGTTTCACCGATCCGCGTCCCGCCGGACCAGTCGGGCACAATTCGGGACACCATCTGAAACGCCATTTCGGGATCGCGATGGCGCAACTGGCGCGAAATGTTGGACAGGCGGGTGCCAAACAGGAAGGTGTGGACGCGGTCGCGGTCATTGGCGACGGCATGGAGGAAATGCAATAAGATCTGGGCGTAACGGGACATGCTGCCGCTGATGTCGCAGAGCACGACCAGCGGCGGTGGTCGCGTTACCCGGCGCGTCCGGGCAATCGAGAAAATCTCGCCGCCGGTGCGCAACGACGCGCGGATCGTCGCACGCAGATCGAATGTCGGCCCTGTCGGGTCGGGCCGGCGCCGCCGCGTGCGCTTGGCATCCAGCGGCAAATGCAGCTTGGCGACCTCGCGCTTGGCGTTGGCGATCTCCGCCGCACTCATCGCCTCGAAGTCCATCTCCTGGAGTTTTTCATGCGCGGAAACGGTCAGGACCGCGTCGATCTCATCCTGCGCCTCCTCCGGCGGTGTCGGCTTTTCCTTCTGCGCCGCCATCGCCTCGGCCAAGCGGCGCGCGCCCGGCGGTGCCTTCTCCGGCGGCGGCTTCGGCCCGGACAGCTTGTCCAGCGCCTCCAGCACCTCATTGTTGTCGGATGCGCGCCAATACAGCTTGAACGCCTGGTCGAAGATGTCCTGGTGCTCGTGGCGATGCACCATGGTGGCGCGCAACGCGACCTGGACCTGCGCCCGCCGGCCGATCTCGATGCAAGTCATCGCCTGCTGCGCCGCCAGCATATCGGCCGGGCCGATCGGCAGGCCGGCGCGGCGGAGGAGGCGGGCGAAATTGAGGATATTGAGGCTCAGCAAGCCCTTGGCGCCGACTTCAACCATGGCTCGGCGCCAGAAGATGTTCTTTTTTGGAAAAAAGAACCAAAAAACTTTTATCCGTTTGCATGGGCCTTGGCTTCGGTGACCAGGCGGGCTGCTTCGGCGCCCTTGATCTTGGCGATATCATCCTGATATTTCAGGAGAACACCCAGGGTCTCGTCGACGGCGCCCGGGGTCAGTTCGGTCTGATTGAGGTACATCAGCGCGCTCGCCCAATCGATGCTCTCGGCCACGCCGGGCAGCTTGAACAGGTCTTCGCCGCGCAGCTTCTGCACGAAGGCGACAATCTCGGCCGCCAGCTTCGGCTGCACCAGCGGCGCTTTGCGCGCCAGGATCAACCGTTCCCGTCTTGCGTCGGGGTAGTCGACCCAGTGATACAAACAGCGCCGGCGGATGGCGTCGTGCACCTCGCGGGTGCGGTTGGAGGTCAGCACCACCACCGGCTTGGTCTTGGCGTGGATCGTGCCGTATTCCGGCACGGTGATCTGGAAATCGGCCAGCAACTCCAACAGGAACGCCTCGAACGGCTCGTCGGCGCGGTCCAATTCGTCGATCAACAGCACCGCTGGCGGCAAATCAGGGTCGATCGCGCTCAACAGAGGCCGCGCGCGCAGGAATTCGCGGGCATAGATATCGGACGACAGCGCCAGCCGGTCGGCCCCGCCGGTCGCCTCGGCAATGCGGATCGCCATCAACTGCCGCGCATGGTCCCACTCATACGCCGCCGCCGCGAGGTCGAGCCCGTCATAGCATTGCAGCCGCACCAGCCGGCGATCCAGCCCCGCGGCCAGCACCTTGGCGATCTCGGTCTTGCCGATGCCGGGCTCGCCTTCCAGAAACAGCGGCCGGTCCATCGCCATGGCCAGGTGCACGGTGGTGGCCAGCGCGGTGTCGGCCACATACCCGCCGGCCTCCAGCAGGGCGGCCGTGTCGGCTACGGTGGCGGGCACCATCAGAAAAAGCCTTTCAATAATAACAGCGCCACCGGGATGAACACCGCAATGCCGATCCAGGCGGCAATCGGCAGGCCCCCGGGCTCGCGCGGGATCAGGTCGAGCAGCGAGATGCCGGGGGCCGGGGCCGCTGGCGCGACAGCCACCGATTCGGCCTCGGCGCTGGCCACCTGGGCGGCAAAACGGTCAAAGAACGCGTCGGCCATCTGCTTGGCGCTGGCATCGATCAACCGCGCCCCAAGCTGGGCGATCTTGCCGCCGACATTGGCCTTCACCTCGTACGACATGATGGTTTCATTGCCATCGGCCACCAGCCGCACCACCGCGCCACCCTTGGCAAACCCGGCAACGCCCCCCTGGCCTTCGCCCTCGATGCGATAGCCATTTGGTGGATCGAGGTCCAACAACTGCATTTTTCCGGCAAACCGCGCCGAAATCGGCCCGATCTTCACCGAAGCCGTGGCCTTCAGCTCGTTCTCGCCCAGCCGCTCCATGGTCTCGCAGCCAGGGATCGAAATGCGCAGCACCTCGGGATCGTTCAGCGCCGCCCAAACCTTTTCGCGCGGCGCGGAAATTCGCCGCTCGCCGGACATATCCATCGGTGCCGTTCTCCGTTGCGCGCGGCGGAAGTTACTTATAGGGGGAAGACCATGCAACCAACGCCCGGCATCGGCCGCACGATCCGCATATTGCTGCGCCACGCCGTTCCGACAGGGGTCGCGCTGCTGATCGCCAATCCCGCCTGGGCGGCCAGCGGCGCGGTGCCGGGCCTCGCCTGGGGGCTGCCCTTCGTCGGCCTGCTGCTGTCCATCGCCATCGTGCCGCTGCTGGCGCCGCATTTCTGGCACCGGCGCATGGCCTGGGTGGCGGCCGGCTGGACCTTGGCGCTGCTGGGGCCGCAGGCGCTGTGGTTCGGGCCGGCTATGGCGGGGCAGACGGCATGGCATGCGATCCTGCTGGAATACCTGCCCTTCACCATCCTGCTGCTCGCGCTGTTCACCGCTGGCGGCGGCATCCTGCTGCGCGGCGGACCCTGGGGCACGCCCGGCGGGAACACCCTGTTGCTGGCCATCGGCACCGTGCTGGCTGGGGTGATGGGCACCACCGGCGTATCGATGGTGCTGATCCACCCCCTGCTGCGCGCCAACCAGCACCGCCGCCAGAAGGTCCACCTGGTGGTCTTCTTCATACTCATGGTCTCCAACATCGGCGGCGCCACCACCCCGCTGGGCGACCCGCCGCTCTATATCGGCTTCCTGCTCGGCGTTCCCTTCATCTGGCCGCTGCTCAATCTCAGCGCCAAGATGGCATTCGTGGCCCTCCCCCTGCTCGCCGCCTTCTGGCTGCTGGACCGCCATTTTGCCAAATCCAACCCGCCGCCAAGCCCCCGCCAACCGCTCCAGATCGACGGCCGCGCCAACATTGCCCTGCTCGCCCTGGTGGTGGCCGGCGTGTTCGCCCAGGGCATCTGGCAGCCCGGCGCGCTCACCCTGTTCGGCACCGTCATCGGCCTGGAACGCCTGCTCGCCATGGGCTTCTTCCTCGTCCTCGTCGCCCTCTCGCTCAAACTCACTCCGCGCGCCGTCCGCGAGGCCAACCTCTTCTCCTGGGCCCCGATGATCGAGGTCGCCGTCCTTTTCCTGGCAATTTTCGTCACCATCGCCCCCGTTCTCGAAATGCTCGCCGCTGGCCCCGCCGGCCCGATGTCCACCCTGCTCGCCCTGACCGCCGATGCGGCCGGCCAACCGAGCCCTGCCGCCTATTTCTGGCTCACCGGTCTGCTCTCCGCCTTCCTCGACAACGCGCCGACCTACCTCGTCTTCTTCCAGACCGCCGGCGGCGACCCCGCCCGTCTCACTGGCCCTGACGCGCAAATCCTCCAGGCCATCTCCGCCGGCGCTGTCTTCTTCGGCGCGCTGACCTATATCGGCAACGCGCCCAACCTCATGGTCCGCAGCATCGCCGCCCATCGCGGGGTGCGAATGCCGGGCTTCTTCGGCTACATGGGGTGGGCGGCGCTGCTCTTGCTGCCGCTCTTCGCCCTGGTGACAATCGTCTTCTTCCGCTGAAAGAGGCCGCCATGCCCTATCTGATCGCCGACGACCTCCCCACCGAACCCGCCGGCATCCGCTTTCGCCGCCTGGTCGAACGCGGCGGCATCGCCCAACTCCCCGGCGCCCATAACGGCATGGCCGCCCTCCAGGCCAAGCGCGCGGGCTTCGAGGGCCTCTACCTCTCCGGTGCCGCCATGACCGCCTCGATGGGCATCCCCGACCTCGGTATGATCACCGTCGACGAGGTATGTTTCTTCGTCCGCCAGGTCGCCAGGGCGTCGGGCCTGCCTCTCCTGGTCGACGGCGACACCGGCTATGGCGAGGCGCTCAACGTCATGCACATGGTCCGCAGCTTCGAGGATGCCGGCGCCGGCGCGGTCCACATCGAAGACCAGCTGCTGCCAAAAAAATGCGGCCACCTCAACGACAAGAAACTGGCCGACGCCCACGACATGGCCGCCAAAGTCGCCGCGGCCCGCCGCGCCCGCCGCCACTTGTATGTGATTGCTCGCACGGATGCCGCCGCCAGCGAAGGCATGGACGGTGCCGTCGCCCGCGCCAAGCTCTACCTCGACGCCGGCGCCGACGCGATCTTCCCCGAGGCGATGACCTCCGCCGAAATGTTCCGCGAATTCGCCAGCCGGGTGAAGGCCCCGCTGCTGGCCAACATGACCGAATTCGGCCGCACCCCGTTCTTTACCGCCGCCGAGTTCCAGGCCATGGGCTACGCCATGGTGATCTGGCCCGTCAGCTCAATGCGGGTGGCCAGCAAAGCGCAAGAGGAACTCTACGCCGCCATCGCGCGGGACGGCGGCACCCAGAACATGCTCCCCCGCATGCAAACTCGTGCCGAACTCTACGACACCATCGGCCTGCACGAATTCGAAGCCCTCGACGCCTCGATCGTGCAAACCATCATCCCCACGGGAATGCCGCAATAACCCACCAATGGATAAAAGTTTTTGCTTCTTTTTTCAAAAAGAAGCGCTTGTTCTTTTTTGAAAAAAAGAACCAAAAAACTTTTATCC
>JANXSA010000331.1 GCA_025352915.1 Rhodospirillales bacterium
ACACCGTCGCCCCCTCCTGCACCGCCGCCGCCCGGCGCAGGATGCGCGACAGATGCTCGCCAAAGATCATGTTGTCGCCCAGCGCCAGGGCACAGGCCTCGCCGTTGATCCACTCGGCGCCGATGTGAAACGCCTGCGCCAGCCCCTCGGGCTTGGCCTGCTCGGCATAGATGAATTTCACCCCCAGCTTTTCACCGCTGCCCAGCAGCCGGCGGAACTGCGGCAAATCCTCCGGCGTGGAGATAATCATGATCTCGCGGATACCGGCCAGCATCAGCACGGAGAGCGGATAATAGATCATCGGCTTGTCATAGACCGGCAGAAGCTGCTTGCTGGCCGCGAGCGTCATCGGATGCAGCCGGGTGCCCGAGCCCCCGGCGAGCAGAATGCCCTTCATCGCCTCAATCCTTCCTCAGGCCGCGTTCTTGTCTTGGCCCAACCGCTGGCCGGCATAGCGGGCGGAACGGATGCCCTCCCACCAGGTCCGGTTGGCAAGGTACCAGTCCACGGTGCGGCCGAGCCCGGTGTCGAAATCATGCGCCGCCGTCCAGCCCAGCGCCGATTCAGCCCGGCTGGGATCGATCTCATAGCGGAAATCATGCCCCGGCCGATCAGTGACATAGGTAATCAGCCGGCTGCGCGGCCCCGCGGCGTCCGGCGCCCGTGCGTCCACCGCCGCACAAATCGCATGCACCACCTCAAGATTGGTGCGCGGCTGCCGCCCGCCGATACCGTAGGTGCCGCCCGGCTGCCCCATCATGGCCACGCGCAACAGCGCCTCGGCGTGATCGTCGACATACAGCCAGTCGCGCATGTTGGTGCCGTCGCCATAGACCGGCAACGGCTTGCCCTCCAGCGCATTGAGAATCATCACCGGGATCAGCTTCTCGGGAAACTGCCACGGCCCGTAATTGTTCACCGTGTTGCTGACGATGGTCGGCAGGCCATAGGTGTGGTGCCAGGCCCGCACCAGGTGGTCGGACGCCGCCTTGCTGGCCGAGTACGGGCTGCGCGGATCATACGGCGTGGTCTCGGTAAACGGCGGGTCGCCCTTCCCCAGCGCGCCAAACACCTCGTCGGTCGAGATATGGTGGAAGCGGAACGCCGACTTCCTGTCCGCCGGCAGCCCGCGCCAATACGCCAGCGCCACATCCAACAGGCAATAGGTGCCCACGACATTGGACTGGATGAACGGCCCCGGCCCGTCGATCGATCGGTCAACATGCGTCTCGGCCGCCAGATGCATCACCAGGTCCGGCTGGTGGGTGGCAAAAACCTCCCGCATCGCCGCATGGTCGGCAATATCGGCTCGCACCAGCGTATGGCGGTTATGCCCGCGCCCCTCCTCCAGCGCCTCCTCCGAGGCGGCATAGGTCATTTTATCGACATTTATCACAGAATGATCCGTGGTTCGGATCACATGCCGCACCACCGCGGAGCCGATGAAGCCGCATCCGCCGGTCATCAGAAGGCGCATAGGCGTTGAATACCCTTCCTGTCAGTGGCGGCAAATTGGCAGCCTCGCCGCGGACTCGCAACCGGCATGTGCCCGGGCGAAACGAAACCGCCGTTCACAACCTATTCATCACACGCAGTTCATCGCTGCGCCGTCCGGTAGCACTTGCGTGAAACAGTCATGTCCATATCGCACCTGACTTGTCTCGCGCCCCGCGCCGTGTATTAGCTTGCGTATCAATCGGCCAATGGGATTAAGACAGTGGGGGTAAGACAGTGGGGTTAAAAATGCGTTGCCCCGCCGCCTGTCCATCTGAGGACGTGTCGAACGGATGATACCTGGCATCAGCTCCAGCGCCGAGGCGCGCCTGACCGGCGTGCTCGACCCGCGCGTGACCGACATCGTCGAGGAAACCTACGCCGCCAGCGACTACACCATCCTTGACGCCCGCGACGAGGAGGCAAGGCGCCTCGGCATCACCATGACCGGCGAAGGCGTGACCATCGTCGTCACCGACCCCACCCGCAAGCTCGGCGACATCCGCATCCAGTCCAGCGGCCGCGACAACACCCTGTTCTTCGACAACGCCACCTGGGGCGGCCAGTGCTTCGCCAGCATCCGCATGCTCGGCAGCGAAACGGTGATGTTGTTCAACGACATCGGCGACGCCTACGTGGCGCTGCAGGACATCTACCTGCGCTCCAACGGCCAGTTCGTCTTCTGGGGCCGCGGCGCCTCCGCCGTCGGCCTGTCGATGGAGATCGAGGGCGAAGGCGTCGGCGTCGGCGTGGTGATCGGCGACGACGCCCTGATCTCCAACGGCGTCTGGATCCGCAACCACGACATGCACGCCATCCACGACCTGCGCACCGGCCGCCGCATCAACCGCCCGCCAGTCCAGACCGTGCTCGAACGCCATGTCTGGCTCGGCCATGACGCCATGCTGCTGAACACCGAGCGCATCGGCATGGGCGCCATCGTCGGCACCAGCAGCCTGGTCAAGGGCACCGTACCCCCGCGCGTCGTCGTCGCCGGCACCCCCGCCCGGATCATCCGCGAAGGCGTCAGCTGGGGCCGCTCGAATAACGGCATGACCGCCGAGGAACGTATCTCGATCGGCATGCCGGCGCTGCCCGAGGGCTAAACAAGCAAGCCTCCGGCGGCAAAGGGCCGGCGGCCCTTTGATCCCATGACTTTGCACCCGGCCCCCGCCCTGCACTGTTGCGGATACACGCGCGCTTGGGTATTCCTCGGCCCCGGCACCGCCCCCGCTCCGCTGCTTTCGGGCCGGCCTGCCGAACAAGGAGGTCCCTCGGTGCCGCAAGCCGCCTACATCCCCCATATCGACCTCCTGCTCCAGGCCCTGCGCATCAGCCGCGACCGCCTCGGCAGCAAGTCCAAAATCGCCATCGACGCCAAGCTCCTGAAGGTGCTGATCCAGACCATGGTCGCCAACGCCCCGTTCTCCGAGGAATTCTACAAACAAAACTACCCCGACCTCGCCAACGCCCAAACCGCCGGCCAAATCCCCGACCTGCACCAGCATTTCGTCGAAACCGGCTTCTTCGAGGGCCGCTTCGGCGCCCCCCCGCCGGTCGACGAGGCCTATTACACCAGCACCTACAAGGATGTCGGCCAGGCCGTGCTCAAGGGCGACGTCGTCTCCGGCACCGAGCATTACCTACGCTCCGGCGCCGCCGAAGGCCGCGTCCCCAACGAAGAAATCCGCGCCGACCTCGAAGCCTGGATGCTCGTCCTGCGGGAATGACCGGCAGAACCGCACAACAGCAATTGATTCTTCACCGCCGCCGGTCAAAATACCAACGCCGGTGCGTGAACTCGACCGAAGCTGGCCGGATCGTGCCCAAAAAGGGCGCGGGACCGTGACGGACCGATTCGCCGGGAGCTGCCGATGAGCGACCTGATGCGCACGCACCGCGCGCTGTGCACCCCCTTCGTCAGCGAGGACCTGTTCCGCCGCGCCTTCGGTGCCGGCCGCGCCAATATCGGCACCGTCGCCCGCTACCTCGCCACCCCGATCGCCGACCGCCCGATGCTCTCGTACTACTTCGAGCTCGCCTTTTACCGCGACACCTACCCCGACGTCGCCGACGCCAACATCGATCCCCTGCTGCACTTCATCGAAACCGGCATCGTCGAGGAACGCTCGCCCCACCCGCTGGTCGACCTCAAATACATCCTGTCGCAGGACTCCGGCCTGCTCGGCAACCCGCCGCAGATCGAACTGCTGATCGACCTGCTGGAATACGACCTCGCCATCCCCAGCCCGTATTTCGACCCCGCCTATTACCGCGCCTCGCTCGGCACCGACGCCCCCGCCAACGCCCTGCTGCGCCACTTCATCACCGAGGGCATGTGGAACCGCCACCAGCCCAACCCCTGGCTCGACCTGGTCTGGTACGCCGAAAACAACCCCGACGTGCCGCACGACCCCGCCTCCGCGCTGCGCCATTTCATCCAGGCCGGTGACGCCGAAGGCCGCGCCGCCAGCCCCGCCTTCGACGGCCGCCAATACCTCCTGCGCAACCCCGACGTCGCCCAGGCCGGCATGTTGCCGCTGCGCCACTTCACCACCCAGGGCCACGCCGAAGGCCGCGAACCCGTCCCCGTCATGGCCGCCACCGCACCACAGCGCATGGCCCCGCCCGCCGAAATCGGCCTGCAAATCCCCGTCGATCCCGCCGAATCCCAGGCGCGCGACGCCGACATGCGCGCCCGCGTCGCCGTCATGCGCCAGCACCGCAAGGACGCCGTCCAGGTCAGCCCGCCGCCCCGCCTGCGCTCCGCCACCCCCGCCGACGACATCTCCATCCTGGAATTCCCCGAAGCCGCCGTCCCGCGCGTCTCCGTCCTGATCCCGGTCTACAACGAGCTCGACGTCACCGTGGAATGCCTGCTCGCCCTGCAACAAAGCCTGCCGGACACCGCCATCGAAGTCGTCATCGCCGATGACTGCTCCACCGACCACGACGTCAGGCTCCTCGCCACCGTCCCCAACCTGGTCTACCGCCGCCAGGAGATAAACGCCGGCTTCATCGGCAACTGCAACGCCGCCTTCGCCGCCTGCCGCGGTGAATTCGTCCTGCTGCTCAACAACGACACCCAAGTCATGCCCGGCGCCATCGACCTCCTGGTCGCAGCCCTCGACGCCGACCCCGCCATCGGTGCCGCCGGCCCCAAGCTGATCTACCCCGACGGCCGCGTCCAGGAAGCCGGCTGCATCCTCAAGCCGAACGGCGAAGCCGGCATGGTCGGCCTCTTCGCCGACCCCGAGGAAGGCGGCTATTCCTACGACCGCGACGTCCCCTACATCTCCGGCGCTGCCCTCCTCGTCCGCCGCGCCCTGGTCGGCGAAACCCTCTTCGACCCCGCCTTCCGCCCGGCCTACTGCGAAGACGCGGATTTGTGCCTGCGCCTCATCAACGCCGGCCACCGCATCCGCTTCGTCTCCGGCGCGGTCGTGATGCACCACCTCTCCGTCTCGTCGAACCGCCAATCCATCACCCGCAAGCTGCGCACCATCACCCGCAACCAGCAGACCCTGTCCGAACGCTGGTCCGCCCTGCTCGGCCGCATGAACCAGGTCCGCACCCTGGCCTTCTACCTGCCGCAATTCCACCCCACCCCGGAAAACGACCTCTGGTGGGGTCGCGGCTTCACCGAATGGACCAACGTCACCAAGGCCCGCGCCAGCTACACCGGCCAATACCAACCCCATCTCCCCGCCGATCTCGGCTTCTACGACTTGCGCACCCCCGATACCCTGCGCGCCCAGGCCGAACTCGCCGCCCGCTACGGCATCGACGGCTTCGTCGTCTATTACTACAACTTTGGCGCCCGCCGGGTCCTCCACCGTCCCATCGAAGTGGTCCGCGCCAACCCGGACATCCCCTTCAACTGGTGCCTGTGCTGGGCCAACGAAAACTGGACCAAGCACTGGGACGGCGGCTCCCGCGAAATCCTGCTCGAACAGAAATACGACGACGCCACCCTGGCCTCCATCATCGCCGACGCCGTCGAACAAGCCGCCGACCCGCGCTACATCCGCGTCAACGGCAAACCCCTCTTCCTCCTCTACCGCCCCCTCCTCCTCCCCGACTGCCCGGCCTTCGCAGCCCAAGCCCGCGCCGCCTTCGCCGCCGCCGGCTTCCCCGGCGTGCACCTGGCCTATGTCGAAAGCATGGAAGCCGTCGATTCCGGCATCCGCCCCGGCGATCTCGGCTTCGACGCCGCCGTCGAATTCCCCCCCCAAGGCCGCGCCGCCCCCGCCCAGGACGATGTCGAAGTCCTCAAGGAAGGCTGGGGCGGCGCCCGCTACGACTATCCGGAAACCGTGCTGAACTTCCTGCGCCGCGACACCGTGCCGTATCCGCGCTACCCCGCCATCTTCCCCTCCTGGGACAACACCGCCCGCCAACCCCTGCGCGGCAACATCTTCGACGGCGTCTCGCCCGAAGCCTTCCGCGTCTACGCCGAGGAAAAACTCGAAGAAGTCCGCGCCTTCCACATGGCCGGCGAACGCCTCCTCTTCGTCAACGCCTGGAACGAATGGGCCGAAGGCACCCACCTCGAACCCGACATCGCCTACGGCCACCGCTGGCTCGAAGCCCTCCGCGATGCGCTCTCCGCCAAGCGGTGGGCGTAGTGGAAAAGAAGAAGTCTTCTTTTTGTGAACAAAAAGAAGCAAAAAAACTTTATCCATTTCTTACTTCTCTCCCCCCGCGGTCGGGGGGCTTGGGCCGCAGAGCCGACCAAGGAGGGGGGCTCTTCTCACGTCCCTCAACGCCGTCATCCTGAGCGAAGCGAAGGATCCACGCTTCTTTCTTCCGTCCAACCACCCGCAGCAAGCCAACCCCTAGCCCACCCCCAACGGCTAAAGTTTTTTTGCTTCTTTTTGTTCACAAAAAGAAGTCTTCCTTCCCCTACCCTTCCCTTCTTCCCCAACCCCGGTCCCCCATGCCCACCATCGACGACACCCCCCTCACCATCGTCGGCCACCCCTGGGCCCCCATCGGCATGGGCGAACAGATGCGCAGCCACATCATGGCCGGCCGCGCCATGATGCTGAACCAGCACGTCTACGACGTCTTCCGCTACGCCCAGCGCACTGACGCCGCCCACGCCCACATCCTCGGCGACCTGGAAGTTGACACCCTGCCCGGCGGCATCCGCGTCTTCCACATCAACGGCGACGAGGTCGAACCGGTCATCGCCGCCATCGAGGCCCGCGGCGGCCGCTTCGAGGACGGCTACAACATCATCGTCCCGGCCTGGGAACTCCCCACCTACCCCCCCGCCTGGGCCGACAAACTGCGCCGCTTCGACGAAGTCTGGGCGCTCTCCCATTTCATCGCATCCAGCCTGGCCAAATCCGGCATCGACAGCCACTACACCGGCCAGGCGATCGAGCCCCTCCCCGGCCCCCTCCTGCCGCGCCGCCATTTCGGCATCCGCGAGTCCGCCTTCGTCTTCCTCACCTTCTTCGACATCTCGTCCTACGCCTCGCGCAAGAACCCCTTCGCCGTCATCGAACTCTTCGACCGCCTCCGCGCCGACTTGCCGTACCACGACATGCAACTCGTCCTGAAAGCCAAGAACGGCGAGCGCGGCGCCGAGGAATGGGCCGCCTCCCTGCCGGAAAACTCCCAGATCAAAGTCATCGCCACGCCCTTGGACACCCTGGGCGTCCGCAGCCTGATCAGCGCCTGCGACTGCCTGGTCTCGCTCCACCGCGCCGAAGGCTTCGGCCGCGGCCCCGGCGAAGCCATGGCCCTCGGCCGCCTCGCCTTGGCCACCGGCTGGTCCGGCAACGTCGACTTCATGACCCCGCAGAACTCCCTCCTGGTCGACCACGACCTGATCCAGCTCCAACCCGACGAATACCCGCACTGGCAAGGCCAATCCTGGGCCAACCCAAGCGTCGACCACGCCTTCGCCCTCGCCCGCCCCCTCCTCGACGACCCGACGAGAGGCGCCGCCCTCGCCCAACGCGGCCAGGCCGAAGCCCTGCGCTCCCACGGCAACCGCGCCGTCGGCCTGCGCATCCTCACCCGGCTCCAAACCATCCTCGCCGAATCCCCCCGCTTCAACCCGGATATCCCAGGGCCGGTAAAAGCAAAGCCTAAGCGCAAAGCGAAGGCATAAGAAGAAGTCTTCTTTTTGTGAACAAAAAGAAGA
>JANXSA010000414.1 GCA_025352915.1 Rhodospirillales bacterium
CCCGGCGCCCCCCCAGACCCCACCGTCAAAGCCCTCATCCTCCTCAGCCACGGCACCGGCGGCAGCGAACTCGCCCACTCCTCCCTCGCCGAAGCCCTCGCCCGCCAAGGCTACTTCGTCGCCGCCCTGCGCCACCCCGGCGACAACTATCAGGACCGCTCCCTCCTCCAGCAAACCCCCGCCCGCTATTTCGCCGAACGCCCGAAACAAGCCTCCCGCGTCATCGACGCCATCCTCGCCGATCCCCTCTGGAAAGACCGCATCACCCGCGACGCAAAAGGCCCCCGCATCGGCGCCATCGGCCACTCCGCCGGCGGCTACACCGTCCTCGCCCTCGCCGGCGCCGAACCCGACGTCACCCGCATCACCCGCCACTGCGAAACCGACCGCGCCGAAGACCCGATCTTCTGCGCCATGACCCGCCCCCCATCGCCCACCGCCACAACCGAATCCGTCGCCGACCCCCGAATCCGCGCCATCGTCGCGCTCGCCCCCCTCGGCGTCATGCTCACCGCCCCCTCGCTGGCCCGCATCAACATCCCCGTCGCCATCTACACCGCCGAGCAGGACCGCTTCCTCGTCCCCCGCTTCCACGCCGAATGGGTCGCCGCCAACATCCCCACCGCCGCCCACCACCGCGTCCCCAACGCCTGGCACTTCGCCTTCGTCGACCCGCCCCGCACCGCCGTCCCCAGCGAAGACGGCGACCTCCGGGCAGACCCCCCGGGCTTCGACCGCCCAGCCCTCCTGCAACAACTGGCCCGCGACATCCCGGCGTTCTTCGACAGGGCCTTGCAGTAAGGCAAGAACCTTCTTTTTGTGAACAAAAAGAAGCAAAATAAACTTCATTCATTTCATTCCGTCATCCCCAAAAAACGGAAGAACCCGCGCCACCATCCCCAGCCGAAATTAATAGAACCCAAATGAAAAAAGTTTTTTCTTCTTTTTGTTCACAAAAAGAAGAATCTTCCTCCCCCTCGCCTTACCCCATCGTCACCCCCCCCTTCCCATCCGAAAATCGCGCATCCCGCCACGCCAGCGCCGCCTTCAACCCCTGTTCCTTCCTAAGCCGCAAGAACTCCGCCTTCTCCGCACTCGGCGTAGAATTCAAAATGATATCAATATCCAAGCTCGCCAACAGCGCCTGCCGCATCCCCATGATCTCATAGGTCCGGTTCATCGCCCGCTTGGTAAAGAACACGCTCGGCCCCGCCGCCGCCGCGATATCCATCGCCATCCCCCGCCCAAACGTCACCAACGCGTCCGCGGCCACCACATGGTTCACAATCCCAATCGCATGCGCCCGCGCCGCATCCATCTTGTCATTGCCGGTCAACAGCATCTCCTTGGCATGCTTCGGCAAAACCGCCCAAGGCAACAGCATCGCCACGATCCCCGTGCCGAACCGAACCTCCGGCTCGCCAAACCGCGTCCCCTCCGCCGCAATCGTGATGTCGCACGCCAGCGCCACCTCGAACGCCCCCGCCATACAAAACCCATGCACCAGCGCAATCGTCGGCTTTGGACAATCCCAGAACGCCATGATGAAATCGAACTGCCGCTCCATCTGGCGGCGAACCAAATCCACCGTCGACTGGTCGCGCTCCATCGACGCCTTCATGTCGAACCCCGCCGAAAACGCCCGCCCCTCCCCGCGCACCAGGATCGCCCGAACCCGCTCATCCTCCGCCAACTCGATCAGCGCCGCCCGGCACTCATCCATCGCCTCGTTGTGAAACGCGTTCAGCACCTGCGGCCGGTTGAACACCAGCGTCCCCACCGGCCCCTCAACCTCAACCCGAACAAACTCATACCCCATCGCCATCACTCCCCAACCCGGGCTTCGCAACCCGCCACCCCAATGGCAGATTGGACCCATGAAGATCACCGACATACGCTGCGCCGTCATCGGCGAAAACCCGGTCGTCCGTATCGTCACCGATTCCGGCCTCAGCGGCTACGGCCCAGTCGAACACACAAAGCCCTACATCAAGCCCCACCTCGCCATGCTCAGCGAAGCGCTCATCGGCGAAGACCCCACTTTGGTCGAACGCCTCATGATAAAACTCCGCCCCCGCGGCGCCTTCAAACCCTGGGGTGCGGCCGTCAGCGCCATCGAAATCGCGCTCTGGGACCTCGCCGGCAAAGCCGCCGGCCTGCCCATCCACAAACTCCTCGGCGGCAAAATCCGCGACCGCGTCCGCGTCTACAACGGCGGCGTCCGAGCCCCGATGACCAGCTTCAATCCCGAAGACTACGCCACCGCCGTCACCGCCATGAAAGCCGCCCCCCATGGCTTCACCATCGTCAAACAGGGTATCGGGTTCCACTCTGGCATGCGCCGCGCCATCCCCAACTTCCACCTCGGCGAGCACCGCCCGACCCCCTTCCACTCCTGGATCGACCGCGGCATGCTGACCGAGCGCGCCCTGTCCCACATCGTCGATTGCGTCGCCGCCATGAAAGCCGTCCTCGGCGAAGACATCGGCCTGGCACTCGATTGCGGCCCCGGCATGACCGTCCCCGACGCCATCCGCCTTGGCCGCGCGTTGGAAAAATTCAACCTGCTCTGGCTCGAAGACATGATCACCGGCGACTACTCCCCCCACGTCTCCGCCGACCTGTATCGGGAAATCACCCGCGCCACCTCCACCCCCACCCACACCGGCGAACAGATCTACCTGCGCCAGAATTTCCGCGACCTGATCGAAACCAAGGCCGTCCGCGTCATCGGCCCCGACCCCTGCGACATCGGCGGCCTCGCCGAACTCAAATTCGTCGCCGAATACGCTGACCTCCATGGCGTCCTGATCGCCCCCCACGGCATCGCCAACGGCCTCCTCGGCACCGCCGCCCTGGTCCAGGTCTGCGCCACCCTGCCCGACAACTACATCGCCTTCGAACTCCCCGCGACCCGCCCCGCCTGGTGGACCGACATCCTCACCGGCCTCCCCCACGTCCAGGACGGCTTCATCACCGTGCCCGACACCCCCGGGCTGGGCGTCGAATTCGACATCGGCCGGACCCAACCCTACCTCGCCGAAGCAGACAAAGGCTTCTTCGACTGATGGACCGCCTGGAATCCATCACCACCTTCATCAAAGTCGCCGAACTGGCCAGCTTCACCGCCGCCGCCCAGGCACTGAACATTTCTCGAACAGTCGCCTCGGACCGGGTGATGCAACTGGAACAACGGTTGGGCGTAAAACTGCTGCACCGAACCACCCGCCGCGTCAGCCTGACCGAAGCCGGCCTGGCCTATCTCGACCGCGCGCGCCAAGCCCTGGCGATGCTCGAAGAAGCCGAACAGGAAGCCACCCACCTGACCGGCCGCCCCCGCGGCGTGCTGCGGGTCAACGCCCCCGTCACCTTCGGCTTCCGCCACATCGCCCCGGCCATCGCCAGCTTCCTCACCGCCCACCCCGATCTCGGCGTCGAGCTGACCCTGACCGACCGGACGGTGAACCTGCTGGAAGAACCGGTCGACGTCGTCGTCCGCGTCGGCCGCCTGGTCGACTCGTCGTTGGTCGCCCGTCGCCTCGCCCCCTGCCGCATCGTCGTCTGCGCCGCCCCCAGCTACATCGCCGTGCGTGGCATGCCGACAACCCCGGCCGACCTCGTCCACCACGACTGCCTGTCCTACGCCTACGCCGCCGAGGGCGACCTCTGGCGCTTCGAACGCAACGGCGTTCAGGAATCGGTGCGCGTATCGGGCCGCGTCTGGTCGAACAACGGTGACGCCCTGTATCACGCCGCCTTGGAGGGATTGGGAATCCTGCTAAACCCCACCTTCATCATCGCCGACGCCCTGCGCGACGGCCGCCTGGTACCGATCCTGCCGGGATGGCAAGCACCGCAACTTTCAGTCAACGCGGTCTACCCGCCCAACCGCTTCCTCCCCGCCAAGACTCGCGCCTTCATCGATCACCTGGCGGGCCGCTTCGGCCCCAACCCATACTGGGATCGCCCCTGATTGTCCCCAATCTCCGGACAGTGTAGCCGAACCAGCCCCGACGATATCCGCCGGGCGATCCGCCATATTCCGCTCAACGCCGCGGATGATCCGCGCAGCATTGTCCGGAGACAGAACATGCCCACCACCGCCCCCTACGGCGCCCTCGTCCTGCGCCTCGCCCTGGGCCTTGCCGCCCTCGCGCATGGCCTGCTGAAAGTCTTCGTCTTCACCCCCGCCGGAACCGTCGGCTTTTTCGGCTCCCTCGGTCTGCCCCCGGCCGCCGCCTACCTGGTCATGCTGGCCGAAATCGGCGGCGGCCTCGCCCTCATCGCCGGCACCTATGTCCGCCTGGTCTCGCTCGCCCTCATCCCGACCCTCCTCGGCGCATTGTGGGTCCATGCCGGCAATGGCTGGATGTTTGCGGCACCGAAGGGCGGCTGGGAGTATCCTGCCTTCTGGACCCTCGCGCTCATCGCCCAGGCCCTGATCGGCCCCGGTGCCTTCGCGCTAAAACTCCCCGACCCCGCCGCCCTGATCGGCCGACGCACCGCCACCGCCTCGACCTGAATTGGAGAACCCAATGAAACAACCCGCCATCTTCCTCAGCCACGGCGCCCCCACCCTCCCGCTGGACGACGTCGCCGCCCGTCACTTCCTGACCGCCCTCGGTCCCCGGATTGACGCCACCTATGGCCGGCCCAGCGCAATCCTGATGGCCTCAGCCCATTGGGAGACCGAGTCCCCGCAAGTCAGCGCTCCGGCAGCCAACACCACCATCCACGATTTCGGCGGCTTCCCCGCAGCACTCTACGAGATGCGCTATCCCGCGCCGCCAGCCCCGGACGTTGCCGCGGCCACCATCTCGCTGCTGCGCTCAGCCGGCATCTGCGCCACCATCGACCTGGAACGCGGCCTGGACCACGGCGCCTGGGTGCCGCTGATGCTGATGTATCCCCAGGCGGATATTCCGGTGGCGCAACTCTCGATCCAGACCCATCTTGGGCCGGAGCATCACCTGCGGCTCGGCCAGGCACTGGAATCGCTGCGCGACGAGGGCGTGCTGGTGCTCGGCTCCGGCGCCTTCACCCACAACCTGATGGAACTGCGCGGCTTTCGCGGCCAGCCGCTAGGCGCCGAGCCCGACTGGGTCAGCAATTTCGCCACCTGGACCGACGCGGCCCTGCGGGCAGGACGGATCAATGACCTGCTGGCCTATCGCACCCTGAACCCGAATGGCGCCCGCAATCACCCGACCGAGGAGCATCTGTTGCCGCTGTTCGTCGCCATGGGCGCCGGCGGCGGCGGCGCAGCCGAGCATCTGCATGCCAGCGTGACCCACGCGGTGCTGCGCATGGATGTCTATGGGTATGGCACCGAGGCGCTCCGGCAAGCGGCAGTAGCAGCGTAGAAAGAAGGTGTTCTTTTTTGAAAAAAAGAACCAAAAAACTTTCGTCCATTTAAGACAAGTCTACATGCCGGCAAATGGATGAAAGTCTTTTTGCTTCTTTTTCTACAGAAAAAGAAGTTCTTCCTTACCTCGGCAGCAATGTCCGCCCCATCAGCGCCTCATCCACCGCGCGGGCGCATTGCCGGCCCTCGCGAATCGCCCAGACAACCAGCGACTGCCCGCGCCGCATATCACCGGCGGTGAAGATCTTCGCCTGGCTGGTGCGATAGTCGCGATCATTGGCCTGCACGTTGCCACGCGAATCCAGCGCCGCGCCGGATTGTTCAACGAGGCCAGGCACGCGCGGCCCGGTAAAGCCCATGGCGAGCAGCACAAGGTCGGCTTGCAGTCGAATGCCGCTGCCAGCGACTTCCTGCATCGTCATGCGCCCGCCCTGACCGCGGGCCCACTCGACGCGAACGCATTCCAACGCCTCGACCCGGCCATGCACTCCGACGGCGCGCTTGGTCAGAACCGCAAAGTCACGGGCGGCCCCCTCCTCGTGAGCGTGGCTGGAGCGCAGCTTGAGCGGCCAGTTCGGCCAGGTCAGCGCCTTGTCCTCCATCTCCGGCGGCTGCGGCATGATCTCCAGCTGCACCACCGAGGCCGCACCCTGGCGAAACGACGTCCCGATGCAGTCGCTGCCGGTGTCGCCGCCGCCAATGACCACGACGTGCTTGCCCTTCGCGGTCAAAGTGCCGCCGGGGGCTGCCACCGCCTCGCTGTCGCCGGCATTGCGCTTGTTCTGTTGAGTGAGGAAATCCATGGCAAAATGGATGCCGTCCAGCGCGCGCCCGGGGACGTCGAGGTCACGCGGCTGTTCCGCCCCGCCGGCCAGGATCACGGCGCCGAAGCGTTCCTGCAACGACGCCAGGGTGACATCGCGGCCAACCTCAACGCGGGTACGGAATTCCACCCCCTCGGCAGTCATCTGTTCCATGCGGCGATCCACCAGCAGCTTGGCCATCTTGAAATCAGGAATGCCATAGCGCAACAAACCACCGATCCGGTCGGATTTCTCGAACACCGTAACCGCGTGACCGACACGGGCCAGTTGCTGGGCAGCGGCGAGGCCCGCCGGACCGGAGCCGACAACGGCCACGCGCTTGCCGGTTCGCGTGGTGGGTGGCAACGGCAAGACCCAGCCTTCCTCCCAGCCCTTGTCGATGATGGCGCATTCCACCGTCTTGATGGTGACTGGGTTATTGTCGATGTTCAGCGTGCAGGCTGCCTCGCAAGGCGCGGGACAGATGCGGCCGGTGAACTCCGGAAAATTATTGGTGGAATGCAACATTGCCAGCGCGGACTGCCACTGGCCGCGCTGCACCAAATTGTTCCAGTCGGGGATCAAATTATTGACCGGGCAGCCGTTATGACAAAACGGAATACCGCAATCCATGCAGCGCGTGGCCTGCGATGCCACACCCTCATCGCCCAGCGGCACGACGAACTCGGCGTAGTTGGCCACCCGTTCGGCCACGCGGCGATAACCACGCTCGCGGCGTTCGATTTCCAAAAACCCGGTGGGCTTGGTCATGCTCCCCTCCCCCTTACTGTGCCGCGACCGCAAGGCCAGATTGTTCAGCCCGCAACTCCAGCATGGCGCGGCGATAGTCGCGCGGCATCACTTTGACAAACTGGTCCAGCGAAGCCTCCCAGTCGGCCAGCAATGCCTTCGCCTTCGCCGAACCAGTCAGCCTGGCATGGCGCTCAACCAGGATGCGCAGGCGCTGCGCGTCAAAGCGCAGGGGGTCGCCCATCCCGTTGTCGGTGACCGATCGCGGTTCGGCCACCGGGGCCTGCGGATCGTCGGCCGCATCGTCCTTGCCGGGCTTTTCCAGGTCGACCATCGCCTTGTTGGCCATGTCGGCAAAACGGCCGCTCGGGTCATGCACATAGGCGATGCCGCCCGACATGCCGGCGGCGAAGTTGCGTCCGGTTTCGCCGAGCACCAGCACGACACCGCCGGTCATGTACTCGCAACCATGGTCCCCGGTGCCCTCGACAACGGCCACCGCCCCCGAGTTGCGCACCGCGAAGCGTTCACCGGCAACGCCCTGGAAATACGCATCGCCGGCGATAGCGCCGTACAATACCGTGTTGCCAACGATGATGTTTTCCGCGGGATCGCGCGTGGTGGCGGCCGGCTGGCGCACGATGACGCGCCCACCTGACAGCCCCTTGCCGACATAGTCGTTGGCGTCGCCCTGCAGATCGAGCGTGATGCCGTGGGCGAGAAAGGCGCCAAGGCTCTGGCCGGCGGTGCCGCGCAATGCGATCTCGATGCTACCGGCAGGCAGGCCGGCATGGCCGTGGCGCTGGGCGATCTCGTTGGACAGCATGGTCCCCACGGTACGATGGACATTGCGGATATCGCGGCTGATATGCACGCGCGTGCCATTCTCCAGCGCGGGCCTGGCGGCGGCGATCAGCTCGATATCCATCGCACGCTCGAGGTTGTGCACCTGGCGCTCACTGTTCCAGATCGCCACGTCGGCGCGTGCCGGCACCTGGTGCAGGATGCGCGCGAGATCGACGCCGGCGGCCTTCCAGTGGTCCAGCGCCCGGCGCATGTCGAGCCGGTCCACACGTCCGATCATCTCGTTGATGCTACGAAAGCCAAGTTTCGCCATCAGTTCGCGCACTTCTTCGGCGACGAAGAAGAAGTAGTTGATGACGTGCTCCGGCGTGCCGGTGAAGCGGGCGCGCAGCACCGGGTCCTGCGTCGCAATACCGACCGGGCAGGTGTTGAGGTGGCATTTGCGCATCATGATGCAGCCGGCGGCAATCAACGGCGCCGTTGCGAAACCGAACTCGTCGGCCCCCAGCAACGCCCCGATCACCACGTCGCGCCCGGTGCGCAGACCACCATCAACCTGCACCGCGATGCGGCCGCGCAAGCCGTTCAGCACCAGCGTCTGTTGCGTCTCCGCCAGGCCAATTTCCCACGGCGAGCCGGCATGGGTCAGTGAGGTCAGCGGCGAGGCGCCGGTGCCGCCCTCGTAGCCCGAGATGGTGACATGGTCCGCGCGCGCCTTGGACACGCCGGCGGCGACCGTGCCAACGCCGACTTCGGAGACCAGCTTTACCGAGATGCGGGCGCGCGGGTTGGCGTTCTTCAGGTCGTGGATCAGCTGCGCCAGATCCTCGATCGAATAGATGTCATGATGCGGCGGCGGCGAGATCAGGCCAACGCCGGGCGTGGCATAGCGCACCCGGGCGATGTTCTTATCGACCTTGTGACCGGGCAACTGGCCGCCTTCGCCGGGCTTGGCACCTTGGGCCATCTTGATCTGGATATCGTCGGCATTGACCAGGTATTCGATGGTGACGCCGAACCTTCCAGACGCCACCTGCTTGATTGCCGAGCGCATGGAATCGCCGTTGGCCATGCGGACATAGCGGTCGGCTTCCTCGCCGCCCTCGCCGGTGTTCGACTTGGCGCCGATGCGGTTCATCGCGATCGCCAGCGTGGTGTGCGCCTCGCGCGAGATCGAGCCGAAGCTCATCGCACCGGTAGCGAAACGCTTGACGATCTCGCTGGCCGCCTCAACCTCCTCCAGCGGCACCGCCTCGGCCTTGCGGAATTCCATCAGCCCGCGAATGGTCAGCAGCCGGCCGGTGGGATCGCGCGCGCCCTGGTCGTTGATGCGGGCGGCGAAACGGCGATAGGCGTCCTGTGAATTGCCGCGCACGGCGTGTTGCAAATCGGCCACCGTATCCGGCGCCCAGACGTGGTCCTCGCCGCGCAGGCGGAACGAATAATCGCCGCCGGGGTCAAGCTGATCGCGATAGACCAGTTCGTCACCGAAGGCGTGCCGGTGGCGCAGCACCGTTTCGGCGGCAATCTCGGCCATCCCCGCGCCCTCGATCGTGGTGGCGGTGCCGGTGAAGCATTTCTCGACAAACGCGCTGGACAATCCGACGGCGTCGAAGATCTGGGCGCCGCAATAGGATTGGTAGGTCGAGATGCCCATCTTGGACATCACCTTGAGGATCCCCTTGCCGATCGCCTTGATGAAGTTCTTCTGCACTTCATAAGCCGACAGCTTCATGCTTTCGGAAACCCGCAGCTCCTCCAGCGTATCGAACGCCAAATACGGGTTGATCGCCTCGGCGCCATAGCCGGCCAGGGCACAGAAATGATGCACCTCGCGCGCCTCGCCGGTCTCCACCACCAGGCCGGTGCCGGTGCGCAGGCCTTGGCGGATCAGGTGATGATGCACCGCGGCGGTGGTCAACAGGGCCGGCACCGCGATGCGCTCGGACGAGACGGCGCGGTCCGACAGGATGAGGATATTGCGCCCGGCAAGGACGGCGTCAGTGGCTTCGCGGCAGATGCGCTCGACGGCTTTTTCAAGTCCGGCGGCGCCCTCGTTCGCCGGCCAGGTGGCATCGACGGTGGCGGCCCGGAACGCGCCGCCGATCTGCGACGAGATATGGCGGATCTTCGCCAACTCGGCATTGGTCAAAACCGGCTGGCTCACCTCCAGCCGGTAATGCGTGCCGGCGTGATGGCCGAGCAGGTTCGGCCGCGGTCCGATCATGCTGACCAGCGACATCACCAGCTCTTCGCGCGTCGAATCGATCGGCGGGTTGGTGACCTGGGCAAAGTTTTGCTTGAAATAATTGTAGAGCAGCTTTGGCTTCATCGAAAACACCGCGATCGGCGTGTCGGTGCCCATCGAGCCCAAGGGGTCATCGCCCTCGCGCGCCATCGGCTCCAGGAAGAACTGCAAGTCCTCCTGGGTATAGCCGAACGCCTGCAACCGGTTCAGCCGGCTGGCATTGTCGTGCGCCGTACCGTTCGGCTCCTCTGCTTCCGGCAGGTCCTCCAGCTTGACCTGCGTCGCGCGCAGCCATTCCTCGTACGGATGCTCGCTGGCCAGCTTCGCCTTGATCTCCGCATCATCGATGATGCGTCCCTGCTCCAGGTCGATCAGCAGCATCTTGCCCGGTTGCAGCCGCCACTTGCGCAGGATGCGCTCTTCCGGCACCGGCAGCACCCCGGTTTCGCTGCCCATGATGACCAGGTCGTCATCGGTGATCAGGTAGCGCGCCGGCCGCAATCCGTTACGATCCAGCGTCGCCCCGATCTGCCGCCCATCGGTGAAGGCAATCGCCGCCGGGCCGTCCCACGGCTCCATCAGCGCCGCGTAGTATTCGTAGAAAGCCCGCCGCTCGGGATCCATCAGCGGATTGCCGGCCCAGGCCTCCGGGATCAGCATCATCATCGCATGCGCCAACGAATACCCCCCGGCGATCAGGATCTCCAGCGCGTTGTCCAGGCACGCGGTGTCGCTCTGCCCGTGCGGGATCAGCGGCCACATCTTGTCCAGGTCCGCCCCCAGCAGCGGCGAAGACATCGAGTGCCGACGGGCAAACATCCAATTGACGTTGCCGCGCACCGTATTGATCTCGCCGTTATGGGCGATGAAGCGATACGGGTGCGCCAGGCGCCAGGACGGAAACGTATTGGTCGAAAACCGCTGATGCACCAGCGCCAAGGCGCTCTCGCACATCGGGTTGCGCAGATCGGCATAAAAGCTCTGCACTTGCGGCGCCAGCAACAGCCCCTTGTAGACCACCGTGCGGGTGCTGAAGGACGGCATGTACAGCTCGGCAATTCCCGGCTGCTGGTTCTGCGTGGCGAGTTCGCGGACGTTGTTCAACACCTGCTTGCGGATCACCAGGATCTTGCGCTCGAAGGCGTCCTGGTCGCGCATCGCCGAACTACAGGCAACGATCGCCTGGCGCATCACCGGCATCGTTTCGATCACCCGCGCGCCAAGCCCGGACGTATCGATCGGCACATCGCGCCAGCCCAGCAGCGACTGCCCCTCGGCCTTGATCATCTTCTCGATCAGCGTCACGGCCGCCACGCGCGAAGCCTTGTCACGCGGCAGAAAACACATCGCCACCGCATAGCGCCCCGGCGGCGGCAATACGATATCCGCCCCCTTCGCCCAGTGCCGCAGCAACGCGTCAGGGATCTGGATCAGGCAGCCCGCCCCATCGCCCACCAGCGGATCGGCCCCCACCGCACCGCGATGGTCAAGATTCACCAGGATCTGCAAACCCCGCCGAATGATGTCGTGCGATTTGACGCCCTTGATATTCGCGATAAAGCCAACGCCGCACGAATCGTGCTCGTTGGCCGGATCATACAGCCCCTGCCGCGCAGGCAAGTCGGCCCTCTCGGTCATGTCCATCGCCAATGCCTCCTCTTCCCGCCATACGCCGCGGCAGGAAATCACCCAATCCCCGGCAACAGCACCCCCATGGCGGCTCGGATCACCGTCGGCAGGGGCGCATATAACCGGCTTGCTGCACCGCACCCTAGGGCCATGCCACGGCTGTTGCAATTTCAGCCGCCGCAAGGCCTCCTGGCGCAAGCCCACAGGAGGATTTCCCGATGAACCGCGACGAACTCACCGCCTGGGCGCTGGCCACTGGCTGGCAGATCATCGCCGGCCAGCCCAGCCTGACCAAGCCCTCATCGCCCAAGGAAGCAATCGTCCGCATGGCGCTGAAAGCCACCGTGGTGAACATCGAAGTCAAGAAACCCGCCGGAAAATGGGAGAAATTCTCCGGCGTGGCCTACGCCAAAGTGGTCGCTGACGAGGAAACCGGCATGCCCCTGGGCCTCGGCCTGGAAACCATCCCCGGCTTCACCATGCTGATGCGCGACAACAAGGACCGGCAGGTTTTCGCCAAGATGAAAGGGTAGAAGAAAGCCAGCGCTTCTTTTTGAAAAAAGAAGCAAAAACTTTCATCCATCAACCAACCCGCGGGCCGCTTCGGTCAAAAAGGCGCGGGCGTAGGCCAGCAACGAACGGCCAACCTCGACCCGCCACTCCTCCGCCCCGCGGCGCCACAACGTGATGCCCACCCGGCCCAGCACGGTGCGCGTCGCCATGCCCGGCGGAAACGCCGAAAAATGCAGGTCGAGCGGGCAGCCGGCCGACAACACCCGCGCCGCACCAGCTCCGCGCAGGATCAGCGCCGCATAGCCATCCGATACCTCAACCACGCTGTGCGGCAAGCCGGCCAGCGCGGCAAAATCCGGCACATCACCGAAAGGGGCCAGCAACAGCCACTCATCCGGCCCAAGCCACAGCGCCGCCCGCCCCCCCGCCTCGGCCGCGCCATGCGGCACCAGCGGCAGCACAACCCCAAACACCGCGCCGGCCCGCGCCGCCACCTCCGCATCGCCGCGCAAGACAAACCGCCTCGCCGCCGCTGCCTCGACGATCTCAACCATCCACGCGCACGCCCTGAGGATCCAGGAACACCGGCCCGGTCACCGTCACCGCCACCCCGCCCCCCGGCATCGGCACGAACAACCGCTCGCCCATCCGCCCCCGCCCGCCCGCCACCAGTGCCAGCGCGATCGAGCGCCCCAGCGCCGGACTGGCATAGGCCGACGTCACATGCCCCAGCGCCCGCGTCCCCGCCGCCGCCGTAACTTGCGCGCCCTCCTCCAGCACCACGGCCGGGTCCTCGGTCAACAGCCCAACCAACTGCCGCCGCCCCGCCGCCACCATGTCCGGCCGCGCCAACGACCGCTTGCCAACAAAATCAGCCTTCCCCCGCCCCTCCGGCAGCCCGAGATCGCCAGGAATGACCGTCCCGTCCGTCTCCTGGCCAATAATGACGAACCCCTTCTCCGCCCGCATCACATGCATCGCCTCGGTGCCATAGACCGTCCCGCCAACCGCAGCGACGCGCGGCCGCAGCGCATCCCACAGCGCCGCCCCATGCCGCGCCGGCACGTTGACCTCAAATCCCAACTCGCCGGTAAAACTCACCCGCATCACCCGCGCCGCAATCCCCGCAACCCGGCCTTCGCGAACCGCCATATGCGGAAACGCCCCAGCGGAAAGATCGATATCGGCAAGCGGCCCCAACACCTCCCGCGCCCGCTTCCCCTGCACCGCCACCACCGCCCACTGCTCCGTCGTCGAGGTCAACCAAACCCGAAGCCCCGGCCACTCCGTCTGCCGATAATCCTCCATATGCCCCAACACCTGCGCCGCGCCGCCAGTCGTCGTGGTCACATGAAACCGTTCCTCCGCCAGCCGCGCCACCACCCCGTCATCCATCACAAACCCGGCCTCGGACAGCATCACCGCATACCGGCACCGCCCCACCGCCAGCTTCGCCAGCCCATTCACATACATCCGGTCCAGGAACACCCCGGCATCCGGCCCCACCACCTCGATCTTGCCCAGCGTCGAGGCATCGAACATCCCCACCGCCCCTCGCGTCGCCGCAACCTCCCGCCGCACCGCCGCATCCATCGCCTCCCCACCAAGCGGGAAATACCGGGCGCGCTTCCAGGCCCCGACATCCTCGAACACCGCCCCCTCCGCCACCGCCCGGTCATGCAACGGCGTCGTCCGTACGGAATCGAACAACGCCCCCCGCGCCGGCCCGGCCAAGCTCCCGAACGTCACCGGCGTATAGGGCTGGCGAAACGTCGTGGTCCCCACACGCGGAACCGCCTCGCCCAGCGCCGCCGCCGCCAGCGCCATGACGTTCATGTTGCCGGTCTTGCCCTGGTCCGTCCCCAGCCCCGCCGTCGTATATCGCTTGACGTGCTCGATCGACCGGAACCCCTCCCCCACCGCCTGCGCCACATCCCCGGCCAGCACATCGTTCTGGAAATCCACGAACCCCGCCGTTCCAACCACCGGCGGCCCCGGCACCGCCAACACCTCGCCCTCCACCCAAGGCGCCTCTCCCCCGCCAGCCGCCGCCCCCTCCGCCAAAGCCTCCGCCAACCCTGACGTCCCGTTGCACCCCCCAACACAACGCATCCCCTCCACCGCATCCCCAGGCAAAAACACCCCCCGCCCCTCATCCCACCGCAGCCCCCCGCGCGCCTGCGCAAACAGATGCACACTCGGCACCCATCCATTGCCCATCAGCAACGCATCGCAATCGAACCACCGCCGCCGCCCATCATCGCCGCGCCCCAACAACACGGAATCAATCCGCTTGCCCTTCATATGCGTCCCCAGCACCCGCCCCCCCACCAGCACAGCAATCCCCGCCGCCCGCGCCGCATCCGGCAACGCCCCCTCCGCCGCCGCCCGCAAATCCACAATCACCTTGATCACGACCCCGGCCGCCGCCAAATCCAACGCCGCCCGATACGCCGTGTCACACGCCGTCGCCACCACCACCCGCGACCCAACCTTCACCCCCCAGCGCAGCAAGTAATCCCGCGCCGCCCCCGCCAGCATCACCCCCGGCCGGTCATTCCCCGCAAACACCAACGGCCGCTCAATCGCCCCGGCGGCCAAAACCACCCGCCCCGCCCGCACCCGCCACAATATCTCCCGCGGCAACTCCGCATCAGGCGCCGCCAAATGCTCCGTCACCCGCTCCACCAGCCCGACCAGATTATGCGGATAAACCCCAAACGCCGTCGTCCGCGCCATCACCCGCACATTCGCCAGCCCCGCCAACGCCCCCAGACTCCGCGCCAACCAATCCCGCGCCGGAATCCCATCCACCATCGCCGCGATCTCGGTCAGCAACGACCCGCCAGGCTCGGCCTGCTCATCGCACAGCACCACCCGCTCCCCCGCCCGCCCCGCCGCCAACGCCGCCGCAATCCCCGCCGGCCCCGCCCCCACCACCAGCACATCGCAATGCTCATAAAACCGCGCATACCGATCGGGATCAGCCCCCACCGGCGCCCGCCCCAACCCAGCCCCCCGCCGGATCAACGGCTCAAACACCCGGTGCCAAAGCCCCAACCCGCGCAAAGCCGGCCAG
>JANXSA010000423.1 GCA_025352915.1 Rhodospirillales bacterium
TCGAGCGGTGCAGCAGCGAAGTATCTTGCGTCACCATGGCGATCTGGGTGCGCAGGCTTTCCTGGGTGACGCCGGCGATGTCCTGACCGTCGATCAAGATGCGGCCGGCTTCCGGGCGGTGGAAGCCAAGCAGCAGGTTGACCAGGGTGGACTTGCCGGCGCCAGAATGTCCGACCAAGCCAACGCGCTCGCCCGCCGCGATATCCAGGTTGAGTTCATGCAAGACACCGCGCGTCGAGCCGTAGCCAAAGCGCACGTGCTGGAAGCTGATCGCGCCCTTGGTCACGTCGAGTTCGGGGGCGCCGGCGGCGTCGGGCATCTGGCGCGGCACCGCGATCGAGCGCATGCCTTCCTGGACCACGCCGATATTCTCGAAGATCATGGTGACGTTGTCGCCGACCCAGCCGGCCATGTTGGAAATCTGCCAGGCCAGCGGCAGCGCCATGGCGACCGTGCCGACAGTGACCTCGCCAGCCTGCCAGAGCCACAGCGACATCGCGCCGGTGGCCACCATCAGGGCGGCGTTGATCAGGTTCAGCGTGATGATATAGCGCGAGGTCAGGCGCAGCTGCTGGCGATGGGTGGTGGTGTGGTCGTCGATGGTCTCGCGGACGAAATTGTCCTCGTCGCTGGCGCGGGCGAACAACTTGACGGTGAGGATGTTGGTGTAGCTGTCAACGATGCGTCCGGTCAGCGCGGAGCGCACCTCGCTCATGGCGCGGCTGCGGTCGCGCATGCGCGGCACGAAATAGCGCAGCATCAGGCCATAGGCGACGAACCAGACCAGCATGGGGATGGCCAGCCGCGGGTCGATATGGGCCAGCAGAAGGACCGCTGACGTCCCGTAGATGATGATGTACCAGACGGCGTTGGTCGCGCTGACGACACTCTCGCGCAGGGACGGGCCGGTCTGCATCACCCGGTTGGCGATGCGGCCGGCGAAATCATTCTGGAAGAAGCTCCATGATTGCCGCACCACGTGCCAGTGGTTCTGCCAGCGCACCAGGTTCATCAGCCCCGACGCGATCGCCTGGTTGGTGATCAGCACGCGCAGCAGCAGCGAGGCGGGGCGCAGGATCACCATGATCACGGCCATGCCAACCAGCTCGTGCCAGTGGTCGCGGAAGATCGCCTCGGGCGGGACGTGGCCGACGAGCTCGACCACCCGGCCGATCATCACCGGGATGGTGACGTCGAGCAGCGCCACCAGCAGCCCGGCACCGAACAGTGCCGCCAGCAATCCGCGCACCTGGCGAACGAAATGCAGGTAGAACGACAGTAATCCCTGCCGCCCGGACAGCACCGGCGGTGCGGCATCAGGTGCCACCTCGGTCGGGCGCAGCAGGTTTTCGAAAAAGCGGAACATCCCCCGGGGTAGAACGCCACGACGGGCTGCGTCCAGCGCCGGTTCTGCGGGGCTACCCCGCGCCGCTGTTGCCTGTGCTGGCAGCGTTGCGGCAGGGTGGGCGCATGGATGACGACGAGGATGGCGGCGCACCCGCGGTATCGCCGGGTGGCAAGAACTACATGACGCCCGCTGGCCATGCCCGGCTGCGCGAGGAGTTGCATGCGCTGTGGAGCGGTGAGCGGCCGAAGGTCGTCGAGATTGTCTCCTGGGCCGCCGGCAATGGCGACCGGTCAGAGAACGGCGACTACCAGTATGGCAAGAAGCGTCTGCGTGAGATCGACCGGCGGGTGCGCTTTTTGCAAAAACGCCTGGCGATCGCCGAAGTGGTGGACCCGGCCGACCAGACCCAACGCGACCAGGTGTTCTTTGGCGCCACGGTCACCTTCGTGAATGGCCGCGACGAAGAGCGCACGGTGACGATCCTGGGTCCGGATGAGGTGGATATGGCGCGCGGCGAAGTCAGCCTTTACTCGCCAATCGCCCGGGCGCTGATGCGGGCGAAGGTGGGGGATGCGGTGCGGCTCCTGACGCCGTCGGGGCCGGATGAGATTGAGATTCTAGAGGTGCAGTATCCCTGAAAGAAGAAAGGCTGGGCTCTGCCCAGGCCCGCCAGGGGCCAAGCCCCTGGACCTTATATATCAGGTGTTTACTCGGGGTTCGGCATAAGGGAGGAAGCGGCTCTCTCTTGAAAAGAAGCGACTGCTCGTCGGCCCAAGCCCGTGGGACGCGACCAAGCTGGTCCTTGATGCCTGTGGCTGAGCTCGATAGTCGCAGAGGCTGTAGGGTGTAGCAAACTCGGCCCTGGCCTCGATCTAAACGGGTAAGTGAGCAACTACGCTCGAATACGCCGCTGGACCTTGCGAC
>JANXSA010000424.1 GCA_025352915.1 Rhodospirillales bacterium
CCCAAGTCATGACCGCCCTCGAAGCCGCCTTCCTCGTCCCCGTCATCGAGTCATACGGCATGACCGAAGCCGCCCACCAAATGGCCGCCAACCCCCTCCCCCCCCGCCCGCATTACGCCGGCTCGGTCGGCATTGCCGCCGGCCCCGAACTCGCCATCATGGACGAATCCGGCACAATCCTCCCCCCAGGCAGCCTGGGCGAAATCGTCATCCGCGGCCGAAACGTCACCGCCGGCTACGAAAACAACCCCACCGCCAACGCCACCGCCTTCACCAATGGCTGGTTCCGCACCGGCGACCAAGGCACCCTCGACGATGCCGGCTACCTCCGCCTCACCGGCCGCCTCAAGGAAATCATCAACCGCGGCGGCGAAAAAATCTCCCCCCTCGAAGTCGACGAAATCCTCATGGACCACCCCGCCGTTGCCCAAGTCGTCACCTTCGCCATGCCCCACGCTAAACTAGGCGAAGAAGTCGCCGCCGCAATCGTCCTGCGCGAAGGCCACACCCTCGACGAACACACCCTGCGAGACTTCTGCGCCCAACGCCTCGCCCCTTTCAAAGTCCCGAGAAAAATCGTCTTCCTCCCCGAAATCCCCAAAGGCGCCACCGGCAAACTCCAACGCATCGGCCTCGCCGAAAAACTCGGCCTCTCCGGCTAACCCCCCGCCCTCACCCCGTCATTGCGAGCGCAGCGAAGCAATCCAGCCGCCGCCCCGCACGCCAGGCAAGCCCTTCTTTCTTGAAAGAAAGAAGCAAAGAACTTCATCCGTCGCAGAGGCAACCGGCTTTCCCGCCTCAGCGTCGCGGCGAACCCCGCCCGGGCTTCGCCGCGCGCCGCGCCGGTGCCCGTGCGGCAAAAGCGTCAACCGTCGCCTCGGCAATCAGCGCGAATAACGGGTTCTCCGCCAGCTCCCGCCCGCTCGCCAATTCCCGCGCCACCAACGCAAGCCCAACCCACTCCGTCCCGTCATCCCCCGCCCCAGCCTTCAACGTCGCCGCCATCCACGCGCACCGCTCCGCCCAGAACAGCCGGCGCCCAGGCAACACCTCCCGCAGCACCGCCGCCACCCGCGCCCGCCGCCCAACGATCGGCCCCAGCAGCGCCTCAACCGCTGCGCCGGACTCGAACCAAGACCCCACCACATCGAACATCTCCGGCCAGCCCGCCGCTCCCAACAGCGCCGCCCGCGCCGCCGCCGGCCCGGTCTGCTCGCGCGACACCCCCTCCAACAATTCGTCCGCCAACACCCCCGGCGCCCGCGCCACCGGCGGCACCAGCCCCAGCCCGAGAACCTCGAAAACCTGCACCAAGGTGAACGGCGGCGGCACCTGACGCGCCAGATTTACCGCCAGCCCAGCCGCCAAAGCCTGTTCCACAAACCCCAACTTCACCTTCACCGTCTCCAGCGTGCCAGTGATCCGCGCCATCAACCCGTCCGCATCGCGCCGTGTCATGGCGTTGTTGATCCAGGCCTCCGCCACCCCCACCCCCTGCTTCAGCAGCACGGCGGCCATCGTGTGGCGACGGCCCTGCTTGACAACGCCAAACAGCGATTGCGCCCCCGCCCCGTCGCACAGCGTCGCCAACAGCATGGTCACCTCGCCCCCCACCGCCGGCTGCACCGCCTCCGCCCCGGCCCTCAGGGCACGGATCGCCGCATCCACCGCCGGCTGCCGCGCCGCCGCCAGCCACGGCCGCATCCGCACCAGCCGCTCCACCGTCCCGCTCGGAAAACGGTGCTGCCGCGCCCGCTCGCCCAACACCGCCAGCACCGCATCCCCCGGCGCCGCATCGGCATCGAGCACAAACCCCAGTGCCGCATCATGCAGCGCCGGCACCGCCGACCCCGCAAGCTGCGCCGCCATCGCCGCCCGATGCGCTGCCGGCACCGCCGCCCCGCTAGACACAAGCTCGCCATGGATCGCAAACGGGTCATGCCCCAGCGCCACGGCAATCTTCGCCAGATGCGCGCCCATGCCGCCTTCCGCCTGCTCCGCCAGAGCGGGATCGAAATCAGCCTCCAGCGCCGCCTCCATCGCCCCCCGCAGCGCCGGCCCGGGTTCCAGCCCGCCCTGCACCACCGCCCGCGCAATCAGCATCAGCAACTCAGTCGGCAGCCCCGCCCCCGCCACCGCCGCCTCCACCGCCTCACAGGCCGCGGCCAGCCGCCCCGCCTCCGCCGCCCCGCCGCCATCCCGCCCCATCCGCAATTCGCTCAGCGCCGTCTCCAACAGGAAACACCCCGCCTGAACCAGCCGCGCCGCCGGCCGCTTGCGCCCCATCTCCGCCACCAGATACCCAACCAGCGCCCCCGTCGCCCCGGTCTGGCCAATCATCGCTCCGGCCGCCAGCGTGGCCGGCCCCGGGCTGCCGCTGGCCATCTCCCGGCTGACCATCCTGATCGCGTCCTGGATCGTTCCCTGCCCAACCATCGTCTTCTCCCCCCGCTCCCCCACGCCACCCGCGGCGGCAACCGCCGCAAGCCTAGAGCGCCGCCCCGCCGCAGGCCAGGCAAGCCCTTCTTTCTTGAAAGAAAGAAGCAAAGAACTTTCATCCACCGCCCCGCGCTTCTTCCCCCGTCATCCCGGACGCTCCCCCGTCATCCCGAACGCTCCCCCGTCATCCCGAACGCAGTGAGGGATCCACGCTTCCTTACCTTGCCAAAACCCCCGCCGCCCCCTTGCTCCCCACCCTCACCGATGCCGAACCGCAAGAACGTCCCCGCCTTCAGCAGCTTTCACTATCGATACCGCAACTTGGTCGAGCGTTTCTTCAACCGCCTCAGTGTCCGTCCGGAAAGTCTCCCGGTTGAGGGCCGGCGAGGCATTTTTGGTGCCGGGAAGGAGGAAAC
>JANXSA010000473.1 GCA_025352915.1 Rhodospirillales bacterium
AGCGCGGCCGGGCCGGCGGCCAGCGTGAGATTCTCGACCTGAAGAACCGCCGTCATGCGATTTCAGTCATGCGGGCCAATGCTCGCCGCCCGGCATCGGATAGGGCACGCCGGTAGTGCCCGGCAGGCTGAGCGGCAACCCGGCCAGCGACCGCACCGCGAGATAGCCGAAGCACTGCGCTTCGAGAAAATCGCCGTCCCAGCCGACATCCTCGACCGGATCGACCGGCACAGCGAGCGCCTGGCCCAGCGTTTCCATGAAGAACGCGTTGTGCCGCCCGCCGCCGGTGACCAGCCAGCGCTTCGCCACCCCGGGCACCAGCGCCGCCGCCGAGGCCACCGAGGCCACGGTGAAGGCGGCCAGCGTCGCCGCCCCGGTGGCATCGTCGTTGATCCGCTCGATCTCCGCCGCCCAGGCATGGAACGCATTCCGGTCCAGCGACTTCGGCGCAAGGCGGCTGAAATAAGGGTGCGACAACAGCCGGGCCAACAACTCCATGTCCGGGAAGCCAGAGGCCGCCAGCGCGCCGTCGCGGTCGAACTTCTCGCCGCGCCGCCGCAGCAGGAAATCGTCGAGCAAGGCCGAGGCGGGACCGGTGTCGAAGGCGATCACCGTCTCACCATCGAGATAGGTGACATTGGCCACGCCGCCGAGATTGAGCACCATCAGCGGCTGGTCGAGCCCGGCGGCCAGCGCCTTGTGAAACAGCGGCGCCAGCGGTGCGCCCTCCCCGCCGGCGGCGACGTCGGCGTGGCGGAAGCGGTTGACCACATCGATGCCAAGGGTCGCGGCGATGCGCGCGCCGATGCCGAACTGGCGGGTAAAGCGCGCCTCCGGCTTGTGGAAGATGGTTTGGCCGTGGATCCCCACGACATCGATTTCCCCGGCGGGAATATCGAAATCGCGCAGGAAATCGATCACTGCCGCGGCATGGGCATCGCTGACCGCCTCGTCGAGATCGGTCATCGGATCGTGCTCGACCAAATGGAGCGTGGCATTGGCGGGATCGTCCAACACGGCGAGCAGGCGGGTGCGCAGCGCGGGCTCATACCCGTAGGCCCGGCCCGGCCCGGTCTCGACAATATCGACGCCATCGGTGCGCAGGATCGCCACGTCGATCGCGTCCATCGAGGTGCCGCTCATCACGCCGATCGCGGTGGTCAGCCCCATGCAAACGCCCGAATCCTTGTCATGCCGCGTATAGGGCCATAGCTTCCCCGCGCACAGAAGCCCCGCTTCACGCGGCGGCACGGGAGGCTCACATGGCACAGGTTTCGTTCCGCCGTTCGCTGCTGGCCGGTGTCCTGGCAGCGGGCGTTGCCAGTGCCGCCTCGGCGCAGGTCTTGGAGGTGGCGGTCGATGCCTCGCCGGTCGGGCTGGACCCGCATCGCGCCACGGCGTTTTCGACTTTTCAGATGATCAACGGCACGATCTATGAGGGGCTGACCTCGATCGACAAGGACCTTCGGGTGCAGCCGGGTCTGGCGGCATCGTGGACGGTGTCGCCCGATGGCAAGACGGTGACGTTCAAGCTGCGCCCCGGCATGACCTTCCATGACGGCAGCCGCGTCGAGGCCGCCGATGTCGTCGCCACCATCAACCGGGTGCTGAGCAAGGAGATCGCCTCGCCGCTGGCCTCCCGCCTCGCCGCCCTGGACACCGCGACGGCACCGGATGCGTCCACGGTGGTGCTGAACCTGAAGGAGGCCGCGGCGCCGCTGCTGATTTCGATCGCCACCATCGCCATCGTGCCGCGCAGCATGGAGGCCGAGAAAGAGGCGCTGCAACGCACCCCGATCGGCACCGGGCCGTTCAAGTTCAAGGAATGGCAGGCCAACGGCTTCGTCGCCCTGGAGAAGAATTCTTCCTACTGGCGCGCTGGCGCCCCAAAGCTCGATGGGGTGAAATTCAACATCGTGCCGGAATCCGCCACCAGGCAAGTGGGCATCAGCAGCGGCCAATACGCCATGCTGCCGAACATCGACGCCGCGACGGCCTTGCAGCTCAAGGGCAAGCCAGGGGTGAAGCTGGCCGAGACGTTGGAGCTCGCCTACAGCTTCGTCGCCGTGAACACCTCCCGCCCGCCTTTCGACAATGCGAAAGTGCGCGAAGCGGTGAACTACGCGCTGAACCGCCAGGAGATCATCACCGCCGCGCTGTTTGGCGCCGGCGTGCCGGGCGGGCCGCTGTCGCCGGCGCTGAAGGACTGGGCGACCGCCACCAGCGAATTCGCCTGCTACAAGCATGATCCCGCCAAGGCGCAAGCCCTGCTCAAGGAGGCCGGCCACACCGCCCCGCTGGCGATCATCATCAACGTGCTGCCGCGCCAGGACATCCGCGACATCGCCCAGGTGGTGCAGGCCCAACTGAACAAGGCCGGCTTCAAGGTGGAGCTGAAAAACCAGGAAATGGGCCAGTTCATCCAAGACTGGCGCAACAGCAACTTCGACATGTTCGCCAGCACCAATGCCGGCAGCCCGGACCCGGATGATTACTTCTACCGCACCTTCCGCACCGGTGGCTCGACCAACGTGTTCAAATACACCAACCCCGAGCTGGACGGCGTGCTGGACACGGCCCGGACGATGCAGGACGCCGCCGCCCGGAAGACAGCGTATGACAAGGCACAACGCATCCTGGCCTGCGACGGGCCGATCATGCACATCGCCTATGGCCAGTTGTTCACCGCATTGCGGGCCAACGTGCAGGGCTTCGAGATCATCGCCAACCGTTCCCTGACCACCCTGTCGGACACCACAGCGAAATAAGCGGATGAAAGTTTTTTGGTTCTTTTTTTCAAAAAAGAACAAGCGCTTTTTTTTGAAAAAAGAAGCAAAAACTTTTCATCCGTTTAGGCCGGGCCGGATTCGATGCTGAGGCGCTTGTTGCTGGCGCGGCTGGTGGATCTCGCCGTGGTGCTGGTCTGTGTCTCCGTCATCGTGTTTGCGATGATCCGGCTGATCCCC
>JANXSA010000095.1 GCA_025352915.1 Rhodospirillales bacterium
ATCGGCGCCGAGGTGGCGAAGTTAAAGCGCACCGCTTTCTCGCCGGCGGGATCGAAGGCCTGGCCAGGACTGAAGGCGATCTTCGCCTTGTCATGGAAGAAATCAAACGCCGTGCCCGGCAGCCCCAGCGCGGTGCAGTCGAGCCAGCACAGATACGTCGCTTCCGGCGCATGAAACCGCACCCCCGGCAACTCGGATTTGACGAACGCCGCCATGCGCTGCCGATTGGCATCGAGGTACGGTAACACCTCGTCGAGCCAAGGCTGCCCATGGTCCCAGGCGGCGATGGTGGCATCGATCCCGATGATGCCCGGCGAGCCCAGCACCCGCGTCGGCACCCGCGCGTGGAACCGGTCGCGCAAAGCCGCACTGCCGAAATGCATCAACCCGCAGCGCAGGCCTGGAATGTTGAAGCTCTTGGTGGCGCTGTTGATCGTCACCGTCCGCGCCGCGATCTCCGGCGACAGCGTAGCGATCGGGATATGCATGCTGCCGTCATAGACCAGGTCGCAATGGATCTCGTCGGACACGATGACCCAGTCGCGCTCGATCGCCATCTGCCCCATCGCCAGCAATTCGTCGCGGGTGAAAACCCGCCCGGTGGGGTTCTGCGGATTGCACAGCATCAGGATCTTCGTGCGCGCATCGCCAATCTTGCGCATCTCTTCCAGATCGAGGACGTAGCCGCCCGCTTCACTTCGCAAATGCTGCGCGTCCAGCCGCCGGCCGGTGTCATGGATCGCCGAATGGAACGGCGGATAGGCCGGCAGATGCAACAGCACGCCGTCACCGGGATCGGAAAAAGCCCAGACGGCAGCAAACGTCCCCTGCACCAGGTCCGACAGCGGCTGCACCAGGCCGGGGTCGACATCCCAGCCGAACCGCGCCTTCATCCGCCGTGCAAACGCACCCGACAAGCCTTCATCGCCGTGCCCGCCAGTGCTGCGGTGCGGATAGCCGTACTCCTCCTCGCGGATCAGGTCGGAGATCGCACGCCGGATCGGATGAGCAATGGAAAAATCCATCTCCGCCACCCAGGCCGGCAGCACGTCCTGCGCGTATTTCGCCCATTTGACGTTCTGGCGCGTGCGCAGCACGTCCATCGGAATCTCGAAACTCGCAGGGCGCATAGGTGATCTCGCTAGTTGGAACAAACAGGTTTGAGCAGTGCCGCCGCACCCGGTCAATCGAGGCGAAAGCCGATCTTGCGGACAAACGCGCCCCAGCCGCGTCGCTCGGGCTGGGCATATTGCCGCGCCTTGTCCTCGGACCAGGTATAGGGCTGGTCGGCGCCGAACAAGTCATCGCGCCGCCGGCTGCGCAGTGGTTTGTCCCGCTCCCGCCGCGCATCGTATTCGGCAATCTGCGCGTCCAGCGCTGCATCGTTGTGCCGGTCCACATGCACCGTCGCGGCCAACCCCAACCGAGGCGTCAACGCCGTAAACCCCGACGGCCAGCCCACGCATAGCCCGGCCACCGGAAACACATGCGTCGGCAGCCCCAACACCGCCGCCACCTCCTCCGCCCGGTTGCGGATCGCCGAAATCGGGCAAGTCCCGAGCCCCACCGATTCCGCCGCGGCAACAAAGCTGCCCAGCACAATCCCCGCCTCCACCGCCGCGTTGAAGAACGCATCCAGATGGTCGTTGGCAAACCCATGCCCGCGCAGTTCATGCAACCGCCGCTGCCGCCGGTTGTTGCCACAGAACACCAGAAACGCCGGCGCCGCCTTCGCCCAGGGATTGTCAGGCAACAACTCAGCCAGCGCCGCCCGCTGCGCCGCATCCTGGACAATGACGATATCCGCCTGTTGCAAATCGCTCTTGCTCGGCGCCCCCAGCGCCACCGCCGCCAGCGTATGCAGCAACGCCGCCTCCACTGGCCGGTCGGTGTAATGCCGCATCGTCCGATGCCGCGCCATGCTCAACAGCGTCGCGTTCTCCGCCGGCACCGCCGGGATCGCATCGCCAAATCGCGCCCGCAACCAATCGGCCAGCGTCGCGCCAGCCTCTTTCGGTTCACTCACGCCAACATCCCTTGATCGAGAAACAACTCGGCAGCATGCAGCACGGTATTCATCTGCGTTGTATGCGCCAGGCGAAACGCATCGCCATAGATCGTCTCGTCGGGATATTCGGTGATCAACTGGAACGGCGGAATCTGCCGCGCATTCTCGCCGATCTCACAGATGATGCCGTTATAAACCGGGCTGGCAATCGGCCCGAGATGCGCCTCGTACGCCGCGATCTGCTCGGCGTTCAACCGCGCCAGCGCGGGATCAACAATCAGCCGCGCCGTCAACGCCTGCATGAACGCATGCGCCGGCGCCTCCAACCCCGCATGATGCCGCAGGATCAAAAAGAACCCGCGCGGCAGCGCATATTGCGAATACGCCCCGCCCGGCAGATACCCGGTCAACGGCCGCGTCCACTCATGCGCGGGATAGCCATGCAGATTGATATGCAACCGCGCCTCGCTCCGCCGCAACGCCTCCAGCCGCGCCGCCCGCTCGATCTGCGGCGCATCCGCATCCCGCGCCTCGATATCATCCCCCAGCGCCGTGAACCGCGCCGCATGATGCATATGCCGCGGGTTCTCCCCCCGCAGCCGATGATGCAGCGCATACCCGTCAACATTCTCCTGCGCGATCAGCGCAAAATGCGCCCCCCGCCGCTGTCGCAACTGCTGTGCAGCCCGCAGCGCCCCGATCGGCCCCGACGTCTCGTTGGCATGCTGCCCCGAGCTGATCACTAGGCCGGGCTCCACCCCCGCAATATAGCTGCCCAGCACCGGCCGCCCTTGCACCGAAGTCGCCCCAAACGGCTCCCCGCCGAGATGCGCCATCGCCACGCCAATCTCCCGCGCCGTCAACGGCCGGCTCGCCCGCTCCAACCGCTCCGGCTCCCACCCCCGCTCCACCTGCGGCACATGCGGCACCAGCGATACCCGCACCGTCGTCTCCCCGCCCGCCGGCCCGATCAACGGCACGATCTGCCCCGGCTGGAAATCCCGAGTTCCCAACGGCCGCCCGCCAATCGTCTGGAACACTTCCAACAACGAGAAATACAGATCCTCATGCAGCCCCTCGCGCGTCGACAAACACTCGTCATGCCAGCCCAGCCGACGCTCCACCCCGCCAATCCCCACCACAATCTCCAGCGTCTCGAAGAACGGCGTCCCCCCCGGCCAGCCATGCCCCTTCACCGCCGCAATCACCGCATCGAACACCGCCTCGTAATCCGTCACCTCAGCCCGGTTCAAATTCGGCACCGGACACCCCGGCGGAAATGTCCGCACCCACCCGGTCGGCGACAACGCCTCGCGCCCAACGTGATCAGCCCGCCGCCGGTTCGGCGCAAACACAAAAAGATACTCGTCCCGCCCGTCGCGCGTCAGCGTCACCTCGTAGTGTTCCGCCGTCCGCCCCTCCACATACGAAACCGCCACCGGCGCCAACAGCCCCGGCAACGGATACGCCTCCGCCCGAAACCGCGCCCCCTCCTCCGGCGGCAACCCACTGGTCACCGCCGCCACCCCCGCCATGTCGATCTCTTCCAAAAACGCATGCACCAGCGGCTTATACGCGCTGCGAATCACCGCCTCGAACCCCCGCCCCCGCAGCACCGCCTCCGCCGCAAGCCGCGCCGCCCGGTCCTCAAAAACCCAAGCCTCCACCAGCATCCCCGGCCATTCCGGCTCCACATGCCGCGCCACGATCGCGTCCAACGTCCGCGTAAACCTGGCCTCCAACAGCACCGTCATCCCGCCATTCCCCCCAAATCCCGCCCATGATGGCCCTGTTTGCCGCCGCCGCAAATGGCTACAACACCCACCCCCCAGGAGCACACCCCATGGACGAAGCCCAAGCCCGCGCCGCCTTCGAAGAAGCCCTGCGCACCCACTCGCACGGGTTCGGCACCTTCTTCCTCGCCCGCCTCCTCGGCCTGGACATCACCTACGGCGAAGCCGACTGCACCGTTCGCGCCGAGGTCAAGGACTTCATGTTCAACCCCCAAGGCTCCCTCCACGGCGGCATCATCGCCACCATCCTGGACATCTCCATGGGCCACCTCCTGACCCACAGCACCGGCATCGGCATGACCCTGCAAATGAACACGCAATACATCAAGCCGGCCAAGCAAGGCATCGTCCAGGCCCGCGCCACCTACCTGCGCCGCGGCCGCAGCATCAACTACCTGGAATCCCGCATGACCGACGCCGAAGGCGCCCTGATGGCCGTGGCGAGCTCAACCTGGCGCCTGCTGTAGCAAGCAAGCATGTTCTTTTTTGAAAAAAAGAACCAAAAAACTTTCATCCACCGCGCGGATGCCAGTCGCCAGCACCCAGCCTAAATGAAGAAAGTTTTTTTGCTTCTTTTTGTTCACAAAAAGAAGACCTTCCTTCCCCGACCAAGGACCAGCCCGCCATGAACATCGCCGATCTCGACACCCCCGCCCTCCTCGTCGACCTCGACATCATGGAATCCAACATCGCCCGCACGGCCAAAACCTGCCGCGACGCGGGCATCGCCTGGCGCCCCCACATCAAGGGCCAGAAAACCCCCGAGATCGTAAAAAAGGAAATCGCCGCCGGTGCCATCGGCGCCACCTGCGCCAAGCTCGGCGAGGCCGAAATCATGGCCGCGGCGGGGATCACCGACCTCCTCATCGCCAACCAGATCGTAGGCGCCCCCAAGATAGCCCGCCTCATCGCCCTCCTCGACCACGCCGACGTCAAAGTCGCCGTCGACAGCACCATCAACGCCGACGCGCTGGCCGCCGCCGCCACCAAAGCCGGCAAAACCCTCGGCGTCCTCATCGAGGTCAACACCGGCATGAACCGGGCGGGCACCGAACCCGGCGACCCCACCCTCGCCCTCGCCCGCCACATCGCCGCCACCCCCGGCCTCACCCTGCGCGGCGTCATGGGCTGGGAAGCCCACACCGTCGCCATGCCAGACCAGGCCGAAAAACAAGCCGCCATCGCCGCCGCCATCGCCAAACTCGTCGCCACCGCCCAAGCCATTCGCGCCGCCGGCATCCAATGCGACATCGTCTCCTGCGGCGGCACCGGCAGCTACCCAACCTGCGCCCAACAACCCGGCGTCACCGAAATCCAAGCCGGCGGCCTGATTTTCTCCGACGAGCTTTACCGCACCCGCTTCGCCCTGGACTTCCCCCAGGCCCTCACCCTCCTGGCCACCGTCACCTCCCGCCCCACCCAAACCCGCATCATCCTGGACGCCGGCAAGAAGGCGATGAGCAGCGACGCCGCCCCGCCCCGCCCCCTCGGCCTCGCCGCCACCAAGCCCGTCGCCCTCTCCGCCGAACACGCCACAATCATCCTCGACACCCCCAGCGCCACCCCGGCCGTCGGCGACAAAATCCAATTCGTCGTCGGCTACTCCGACACCACTGTCCACCTGCACGAAAAAATTCACGCCCACCGAAACGGCCAAATCGAACAAAGCTGGTCCGTCCAGGCCCGCGGCCGCATCTCCTGACAAAAGCCGATCCCATGCCCCGCCCACGCCAAACCGACACCCGCCACACCGTCCTGATGTTGTCCACCGGCCGCAAAACCTGGACCGAAGTCGCCGCCACCATCGGATGGTTCGAACGCTGATCCCGCAAGCATAAAGGCAAGCGGAAGACTTCTTTTTGTGAACAAAAAGAAGCAAAAAAACT
>JANXSA010000492.1 GCA_025352915.1 Rhodospirillales bacterium
ACCGTGCGATCCTTCTGGAACGCCGGATCATGGCTCGGCATCGCCGAATCCGCCTTGAACTCGATCAGCCCGCGCTGGGCATGCACCGCGCCCTTCACCTTTCCATTGGCCACCTCGGTGCCGTCGCGCACGTCCACCACCAAGGCACCCTGGGCGATTAACGCGCGAGCCTCGTCGGGCGATATTTTCGGCACCGCGGCATTGGCGGCATCCAGCAGGTCTTTCACAGTCACGGCCATTGGCTTTCCCCAAGGTTGCTCAGCCCCAAAGATGGCGATCCCGGCCCGAGATCGCAACCGGCATCACAAGCCCATGGCCGCGCCCGCCTAGTCGCGCCCGCCTGGCCGCGCTACGACTTGCTCTTGCATCCACCCCAGGAGCGGCTGCCAGACATGAGCACCGGTGCATGAGCATCGCCAAGCCAGCGCGCGACTACCGGCTCGATTTCTTCCGCGGGGCCGCGCTGTTCTTCATCTTCATCGACCACATCCCCGGCAATCCGCTGGCCTACGCCACCCTGAAATCCTTCGCCTTCGCCGATGCCGCCGAGGCCTTCATCTTCATTTCCGGCTACACTGCCGCCCTGGTCTATGGCCGCATCGTGCTGCGCGACGGCCCAGTCATGGCAACCCTGCGCATCTGGCGCCGCGTCTGGCAGCTCTATGTCGCCCATCTCTGCATCTTCATGGTCTACACGGCACAGGTCGCCTATGCGATGGCGCACATGACCAACCCGCTCTATGTCGAAAATCTCGGCGTCGGCGACTTCCTTCAACGTCCGGACATAACCATCCTGCGGGTGCTGATGCTGCAATTCCAGCCAACCCATCTCGACATCCTGCCGCTCTATATCGCCCTGCTCTTCGTCTTTCCGGGCTTCATCCTGCTGATGCGCCGCAGCATCACCCTGGCCGTGGCGCTGTCGGCAGCACTCTATGCCGTGGTCCAGGTCTGGCCGATCAACCTGCCCGGCCATCCCGACGACGAGGTCTGGTATTTCAACCCCTTCGCCTGGCAGTTCCTGTTCGTCATCGCCGCCGCCCTCGGCTTTCACCGCGCCAGGGCCCCAAACGATAACAATGACTCCGCGGCACCGATCCCGCGCTGGCTGGTCGCCGCCGCCATCGCCGTGGCCGGCTTTGCCTGCGTCGTGCAACTCTCCTGGGTGCTGCATGATTTCAACAGCACGATCCCGGCCCTGCTGCGCCGCCTGCTCTGGCCGATCGAGAAAACCGGCCTGCCGCTGCCGCGCCTGTTGAGTATCCTCGCCCTCGCCGTGCTGGTGGCCCGCTTCGTGCCGCGCGATGCGCGCTTCCTGACCAGCCGCCTGGGCTGGGTGGTGGTGCTGTGCGGCCAGAACTCGCTCGATGTGTTCTGCCTCAGCATCCTGCTCTCGGTCCTCGGCGGCATCCTGCTGACCGGCCTGGGCGACGGGCTGGTCATGGTGACGGCGGTCAATCTCGCCGGCATTCTGGCCATGGTCGCGCTGGCGCTCGGCATGTCATGGTATGACGGTGGCGGGCGGCTGCCGCGACGCCGCCCCGCCGAGGAGACAGCATGACGATGGCGCGATGGGTTCTGCTGGCATGGCTGCTGGCTGCTGGCGCCGCCGCGGCGCAGGGCAGCACCAGCGCCTGCCCCTTCGCCGATGACGCGCTGCCGCCCGCCATCGCCCTGCCGGCGGCGAAAAAGGCGGCGCAGCAGCGCCATCGCCTGGTCCTGATGGCCATGGGCGGCGCCATCACCACCGGCGGCGGAATCGCGGATGCATCCCAAACCTATCCCGCCCGCATGCAAGCCCACCTGGCGCACCTGTTGCCGGGGGTCGAGGTGGTGCTGACCAACCGCGCCCAGCCCGACCGCTCCGCCCGCTCGATGGCCCGCCGCCTGGCCGAGGACGTCGCCGCCGTCCAGCCCGACCTGGTGATCTGGGCCAGCGGCGGGCGCGAGGCCATGCGCAACACCGACCTCGGCGCCTATGCCAAGGTGCTGGAGGACGGCATCGCCGCCGCCCGCGCCGCCGGCGCCGACGTGGTCCTGGTCGACACCCAATTCGCCCCGGGCTGGGCCGCGATCCCGAACATCGACGCCTATCGCGACGTCATCCGCATCGTCGGCGAGCTGACAAGCGCCCCGGTGTTCCCGCGCTTCGAGCTGATGCGCGGCTGGCACGAGGCCGGGGTGCTGAACCTCCAGGCCGCCGACCGCCCCGCCCAGGTCGCCGCGGCGCACCAGCTTTTCGACTGCGTCGGCGACGGGCTCGCGCGCATGGTCCAGGCCGGGATGCGCTGAGCGTGCGGCGATTGCTGCTGGTCCTCGCCGTTGCCGCTGCCATCTCGCCTGCCGCCGCCGGCGAGATGGTAGCGCAAGTGATCCACTCCGCCGCCCTCGGCCGCGCCTGGAACATCAGCGTCTACCGCCCCGACAGCTACCAGGCCAGCGGCCTGCGCCATCCCGTGCTGTATTTCCTGCCTGGCTACAGCCCGACCCGCGGCGAATGGATCAACCTCACCTTGCCGGTGCTGGCCGATGCCGCCATCACCGCCGGCCGCATGCCCCCCGGCCTGATCGTCGTGCCGGAACTCGGCACCAGCTGGGGCGTCGATGCCAAGGAGGCGATGCAAACCGCCCTGCTCGACGACCTGATCCCGGCGATCGAGCGCGACTGGCGGGTGTTGCCCGGCCGCACCGGGCGGGCGATCGGCGGCATCTCGGCCGGTGGCTTCGCCGCCCTGCGCCTGGCCCTGTTGCAACCGGATCGCTTCGCCGCCGTGGCGGTGCTCAGCCCGGCAACCTATGTCCCGGAACCGCCGATGCCGTCGGCCGCGCGCGTCAGCGGCGTGTTCAGCCGGCCCGGCAGCCCCGCGTTCGACCCGGATGTCTGGCGGGCCTTCAACTACCCGGCGCTGCTGCCCGGGTTTCGCGCCACCGGCATCGCCATGCCGCTGTTCCTCGCCTCGGGCGATGCCGACCACCTCGGCACCCACCTCCAGGCGCAGAATCTGCGCCAGACCTGGCAGGAGATGGGTATGCCGGTTCAACTGCGCCTGGTCCCCGGCGGCCACAGCTACGATGTCTGGCGCGTCTTGCTGCCCGATGCCATGGCCTTCGCCTTCCGCTTCACCGCCGCGGCGGCACCCTGAGCAAAGCCTCGGCAGCGGCCAGGTCCTCCGGCGTGTTCAGGTTGGCAAAGGGATCACCGGCCGGCCCGATGGCAAAATCCACCTCGGCCAGCCCCTGCGCCTTCATCCACGCCACCACCCGGCGATCGCCCGCACGCAACGACGCCGCCAGCGCATCGGCCAGCGCCACCGGCCACAGCGCGACCACCGGATGCAGCCGCCCGCCCGAGGCCGCACAGGCCAACGCCGCCGCCCCGCGCCCGGCCCGCAAGTGCCAGACCAGGTCATCCGGCAGGAACGGCGTGTCGGTCGGCACCACCAGCACGTCCGCGCGCGGTCGATGCAATTGCGCCCAGCGCAGTCCGGCCAGCACCCCGGCCAGTGGGCCCGCACCGATGCCGTCCGCCACCACCGGCAGCCCCCAGGCGGCAAACCGGGCGGGATCGCCATTGGCGTTCAGCACCACTTCGTCCACCTGTGGCACCACCCGCGCGAGCACATGCGTCAGCAGCGGCCGCCCAGCGAGCAGCCGCAATGCCTTGTCGCCACCGCCCAGGCGCAGGCCTCGGCCACCCGCCAGCACCACGGCGACGATTGGCGTGGCACTATCAAACCGGTCATTCTGCGGCGGCATCACGGAGGACATCGAATGAGGTTGCGCGACAAGGTGGCGCTTGTCACCGGCGGCATATCCGGCATCGGGGCCGCGATCGTCACGCGCTTCCGCGCCGAAGGGGCCACGGTGATCGCCGGCGACATCGCCGCCACTGATGGCCCGGACACGCTGCGGCTGGATGTGTCGGACCCGCAAAGCTGTGCCGATGCCGTCGGCGCGGTGATCGCTCGCCATGGCCGGCTCGATATCATGGTCAATTGCGCCGGGATCGCGCGCGACATCCCCTTCCTCGAAACCCCCGCCGAAACCTTCGACCTCGTCATCGCGGTGAATTTGCGCGGCACCTTCCTGATCGGCCAGGCCGCCGCTCGCGCCATGCAGCCGGGCAGTTGCATCGTCAACATCGCCAGCGTCTCCGGCATGCGCGGCAATGTCGGCCGGGCGGCCTATGGCGCGTCGAAAGGCGGCGTGGTGACCCTGTCCCAGGTGATGGCGGCCGATCTCGCCCCGCTCGGCATCCGGGTCAACATCATCTCGCCGGGACCGATCGAAACCCCGATGCTGGCGCCGATGATGGCCACCTCCGGGGCGGCGGAATGGCGGGCAGCGGTGCCGCTGGGCCGCTATGGCAAGCCCGAAGATGTTGCCGCCGCCGCCACCTATCTGTGCAGCGACGATGCAAACTACGTCACCGGGCACGTCCTGGCCGTCGATGGCGGCTTCCTGGCGGCCGGGCTGCGCCGCGCTCGAAATTGAGACCGCGCATCCACATCACCGGCGCCTCGGGCTGTGGGGTCACCACGCTGGGGGGCGGATTGGCGGCGCGGCTCGGGGTGCCGTGGCACGACACCGACAGCTATTTCTGGCTGGCCACCGACCCCGCCTATGTCACGCCACGGCCGATGCCGGAGCGGCTCGACCGGCTGGCGGCTGCGTTGGATGACGAGGTCGGCTGGGTACTCTCCGGATCGCTCGACGGCTGGGGCGACCGGCTGATCCCGCGCATCAGTTTGGAAGTCTTCATTCGCGTTCCGGCCGATGTGCGGATGACGCGGCTGCGGGCACGCGAAGTCGCGCGCTTTGGTTCTCGCATTGCGCCGGGCGGGGATATGCACCGGGGCAGCCAGGAATTCCTGGCCTGGGCCGAGAGCTACGACAGCGCCGGGCTGACCCAGCGCAGCCTGGTTCGGCACGAAGCCTGGCTCGCCGCCCTGCCCTGTCCGGTGCTGCGGCTGGATGGGACAGCGGCAGCGGAAACCCTGCCGCCGTTGGTCGTCGCGGCTTTGGGCTAGGCGGCGGGAGCGCGCGGGAACAGCACGTGGCAGGCGGGGTCCGCGGGATCGAGGCGGACCCAGACGGGTTTGCCGAGGAGATTGCGGACATCGCGCAGCCGGCGGATCGGGGCGGAGTGGAACACCTGCGTCGTTCCGCTCGGATCGACCGCCGTGGCGGTGACGATCCAGCGGAACGGCACGCCGA
>JANXSA010000499.1 GCA_025352915.1 Rhodospirillales bacterium
CCCTCACCTTGTCCAACCCCACCCCGGGAGTAAACATCACCACCGCCAACGCAAAAGTTGCCATCCTGGACGACGACACGATCTACGGCACCATCGGCAACAACACCCTCGTTGGCACCCCCGGCCCCGACCTATTCATCATCGGCCAGGGCCAGGACAGCATCACCGGCGGCCTCGGACGCGACACCTTCCGCTTCCTCCCCACAGCAGTCGCCCCCGCCAACGCCTTCACCTTCGAGGATTTCAGCCGCGCGGCCGGGGAAAAACTCGACCTCTCCCGCATCGACGCCGTCCCCGGCGGCCCGGACAACCTCTTCACCTTCATCGGCACCGCCGCCTTCACCGGCACGCCAGGAGAACTCCGCTACACCGACACCGGCCCCACCCGCCTGATCCAGGCCAACACCAACAGCGACCTCCTCGCCGACCTCACCATCATCGTGAAAGCCCCCGGCCCCGTCGACGCCGCCTGGTTCGTCCTCTGACCCCCGGTCAACCCGCCGCAAACCCTTCCCGGCCTATCTCCCCGTCGTCCCGCGCAGGGCTTGCCCCTGACCGCATGGCTTGTCCCCGGCCCCTACCGCGACTAATTGAGCCCCATGAGCACGAACCAGGAACCGACCCCGGAGCCCGCCCCCCAAGCCGAGGACGCGGCCCCGCCGACTCCCGAAACCCTGATGCAGGCCGCCACCCAGCGCATCGCCGCCCTGGAAGCCGAGCTTGCCGAGATGAAGGACCGCTGGATGCGGGCGGAGGCCGAGATGGCCAATGTTCGCGCCCGCGCCAAGCGCGACGTCGACGAAACCCGCCAGTTCGCCGTCCAGAAATTCGGCCGCGACGTCGCCGAAGCCGCCGAAAACCTCCGCCGCGGCCTACACTCCATCCCCGCCGCCGGTACCCATGCGCCCGAGATCGTCGCCAAGCTGCGCGAAGGCTTCGAGGGCATCGAGCGCAGCTTCATCGCCCTGCTCGAACGCAACGGCATCGTCGCCACCGACCCGACGGGCGCCAGCTTCGACCCCAACCTGCACCAGGCAATGGCCGAAAACGAATCCGCCGACCACCCGCCCGGCACCGTCATCCAGGCCTGGAGCCTCGCCTGGACCCTCAACGGCCGCCTGCTCCGCCCCGCCATGGTGGTGGTGGCAAAAGCCCCCGCCGCCGAACTCGGCGCCCCCAAGCTGAACACCACCGCCTGACCGAGATTGCCTAAAAAATACGCAGATCGACCAACCGGCCCCCTTGCCGCGGGGCCACACGCTGAATACATCCAGGTTGTCACAACGGGGATGCCGCCGGTGCTTCGGGCTGGCGGGATCCGCTGCAAGGGAGACTGACATGAGCAAGGTTATCGGTATCGACCTCGGTACCACCAATTCCTGCGTCGCCATCATGGAGGGACCCGCCGGCAAGGGCGAGATCCGCGTGATCGAAAACAGCGAGGGCGCCCGCACCACGCCGTCCATCGTCGCCATTTCCGACAGCGGCGAGCGCCTGGTCGGCCAAAGCGCCAAGCGCCAAGCCGTCACCAACCCAACCAACACGCTGTATGCCGTCAAGCGCCTGATGGGCCGCCGCTTCGACGATCCGCTGGTGGTCAAGGACAAGGGCATGGTGCCCTATGACATCGTACGCGGCGACAACGGCGACGCCTGGGTTTCGGCGCGCGGCGAAAAATACTCGCCGAGCCAGATCAGCGCCTTCGTGCTGGGAAAGATGAAAGAAACCGCCGAAGCGTACCTCGGCGAACCCGTGACGCAAGCCGTCATCACCGTCCCGGCCTACTTCAACGACAGCCAACGCCAGGCCACCAAGGATGCCGGCCGCATCGCCGGCCTCGAAGTCCTGCGCATCATCAACGAGCCCACGGCCGCAGCACTTGCCTACGGTCTGGACAAGAAGAAATCCGGCACCATCGCGGTCTATGACCTCGGCGGCGGCACCTTCGACATCTCCGTGCTGGAAATCGGCGACGGCGTGTTCGAGGTGAAATCCACCAACGGCGACACCTTCCTGGGCGGCGAAGACTTTGACATGCGCGTCATCGATTACCTCGCGGACGAATTCAAAAAGGAACAGGGCATCGACCTGCGCAAGGACCGCCTCGCCCTGCAACGCCTGAAGGAATCCGCCGAAAAGGCCAAGATCGAGCTGTCCTCCGCCAAGGAGACCGAGATCAACCTGCCGTTCATCACCGCCGACGCCTCCGGCCCCAAGCACCTGGTCATGAAACTGACCCGCGCCAAGCTGGAAAGCATCGTCGATGACCTGGTGACCCGCACCCTCGAACCCTGCAAGGCCGCCCTCAAAGACGCCGGCGTCACCGCGGGCGAAATCGACGAAGTCATCCTGGTCGGCGGCATGACCCGCATGCCCAAGGTGATCGAGGCGGTAAAGCAGTTCTTCGGCCGCGAGCCCGCCCGCAACGTCAACCCCGACGAGGTCGTCGCCATCGGCGCCGCCGTCCAGGGCGCAGTGCTGCGCGGCGACGTCAAGGACGTCCTCCTGCTCGACGTCACCCCGCTCAGCCTCGGCATCGAAACCCTCGGCGGCGTCTTCACCCGCCTGATCGAACGCAACACCACCATCCCGACCAAGAAAAGCCAGGTCTTCAGCACCGCCGATGACGGCCAAACCGCCGTCACCATCAAGGTGTTCCAGGGCGAGCGCGAAATGGCCGCCGACAACAAGCAGCTCGGCAATTTCGACCTCCAGGGCATCCCCCCCGCCCCGCGCGGCGTGCCCCAGGTCGAAGTCACCTTCGACATCGACGCCAACGGCATCGTCTCGGTCCAGGCCAAGGACAAGGCCACCGGCAAGGAGCAGCAAATCCGCATCACCGCCAGCGGTGGCCTGTCCGAAGCCGACATCCAGCGCATGGTCCAGGAAGCCGAAGCCAACGCCGACGCCGACAAAACCCGCCGCGCCCTCGTCGAAGCCCGCAACGCCGCCGAAGCCATGGTCCACCAGGTCGAAAAGAACCTGAAGGAGCACGAAGGCAAAATCTCCGCCCAGGACAAAGGCGAAGCCGAAGCCGCCATCGCCGCCAGTAAAACCGCCCTCGAAGGCCAGGACATCGAAGCGGTGAAAGCCGCCACCGAACGCCTCAGCCAGGTCGCCATGCGCATCGGCGAAGCGATGTACAAGGCCCAGCAAGCCGGCGAACAGCCGCCCCCCGAAGCCGGCGCCAAACCCGCTGGCGACAAGGTGGTCGACGCCGAATACGAGGAAGTCGACGAGAAGAAGAAAAAGTCAAGCTGAAGCAAGGAAGCAGTTCTTTTTTGAAAAAAAGAACC
>JANXSA010000500.1 GCA_025352915.1 Rhodospirillales bacterium
CCTACGGCCTCCGTTCGTACCGTCACCGGACGCTGCATCGATCTGTCTCGGGAGCATGGGCATGACTCAGATGATCCTTCCGCACCCTCAAGTCTAAATTCCCGGGGGGTAGATGTCTCATCTTCATTGGCACGGAGGGAATCGGAGTTCTCAGCCGATTCCTAGCCCTATATGAGTCGTCGAATAAGACGGTTGGTATAAGGTCCAGGGGCTTGGCCCCTGGCGGGTCTGGGCAGAGCCCAGCCTTGTTTAACTTAGTGCCTATGGGGCAAAGCCCCGGCTTGCTTACCTTGCCTTCACCGGCCGCGACGCGTGGCTCGTCTGCGGCACGCCGCGGTTCAGGGACATGTGGGAGTGGGTGCAACGCCAGGCGTTGTTGTCGCGCGCGAAGACCATGGTGGCGCGGCCGGGGCGGTTGAATTGTGTGCCGTCGGGGTTGAAGCCGGTACTGGTCCAGGGGGTGATGGCGACGGCCATGCTGTTGTCGGTGGCGGCGAGGATGTGGGTTCCGGCGAGGTCGAAGGCGAAGTCGGCGGTGCGGGGCCAGACGTTGTCCCATTGGGTGCTGATGGCGGCCTCCAGGCCTTGGATGACGTCGTTGTAGGTGCCGAAGGCGAGCAGGTCGGGGTGCCACATCGGGCGGGCGCTGGCGTAGTCTACTTCGCGGACGAAGGCGGAGAAGACGGTCAGCCAGTCGAGGATTTCGGCGCGGGTGGCGGGGTTGGCGAGGGGCAGGGCGGTCATGGGTGGGGCTCCCCCAGGGGGTGTGACGTGTTCGCCATCGGGGTGCCACGATCTGTGGTCACACTTCAAGTAGGTTCGGCAAACCCTTGTTGAAGCGACGCGATGGCGCCGTGTATTCAGCGGCATCGAGATTTGGGAGATCGCCATGTTCCGCCTTGTGTTCGCGGGCTTGATTGCCCTCCTGCCGCTGTTTGCCACGCCGGCGCGGGCGCAGACTGAGCAGCAGACGCTGGTCGACCGGGCGACGCTGACGGTGCAGGAGATGTTTTCCGACCAGGTGAACCCTGATGCGCGGCGGCTGCTGAAGAATGCCAAGGGGATCATGATCTGTCCGCGGGTGTTCAAGGCGGGGTTCATCATCGGCGGGCAGGCGGGCGCCTGTGTGCTGCTCGGGGCGGCGAATGGGGCTTGGACCAATCCGGCGTTCTATGGCTTTGGCAGCGGCAGCATCGGGTTTCAGATCGGGGTGCAGGATGCGCAGATCGCGTTCATCATCCTGACCGAGAAGGGGTTGGCGGCGCTGATGGACAGCCAGTTCAAGGTTGGGGCGGATGCCTCGGTGGCGGTGGCGAGTTTTGGGGCGGGGATTTCGGGCGCGACGACGGCGGCGCTGCGGGCGGATATCGTGGCGTTTGCACAGGCGCGCGGGTTGTTTGCCGGGATTGCGCTGGACGGGTCGATGATTTCGCAGCGCACCGAGTGGAACCAGGCGTATTACGGGCAGTACCTGTCGCCGCAGCAGATCGTTTTGAACCGGCAGGGTAACAACCAGGGGGCTGATCCGTTGCGCGAGGTGCTGGCGCAGCTGGCCGGGCAGCCGCAGCCGTAGCCTCGGACGGCTGATGCCGCTAGTTTGGCGGTCATGAGTGGTACGGCCCCGTTCTGGAAGACCAAGACGCTTGAGGCGATGAGCCCCGAGGAGTGGGAATCGCTGTGCGATGGGTGCGGGCGGTGCTGCCTGCATAAGCTGCGGTTTGAGACGGAGGGGCGGAGCGGGGAGGGCGACCTGGGGTTTACCAATGTCGCGTGCCGGTTGTTGGACCTCGAGAGTTGCCAGTGTAGCAAGTATGAGACGCGGCGGCGGTATGTGCCGGATTGTGTCAGCCTGACGCCGGCGGAAGTGCGCACGATCGACTGGCTGCCGCCGAGCTGTGGGTATCGACTGGTGGCGGAGGGCAAGCCGCTGGCGTGGTGGCATCCGCTGGTGTCTGGCGATCCCGAGACGGTGCATGCGGCCGGGATTTCGGTGCGGGGGCGGGCGGTTGGGGAGCGGGTCGCGGGGCCGTTGGAGCACCATATTGTCGACTGGCCGGGGAAGATGCCGCGGGTGCGGCGGGCGAAGAAATAAGATGTTCTTTTTTGAAAAAAAGAACC
>JANXSA010000501.1 GCA_025352915.1 Rhodospirillales bacterium
GGTTCTTTTTTTCAAAAAAGAACATCTTACTTGCTCGGGTCTAAGTGCAGTTGCACCGTGTTGGGATCGCCGGGCAAAGCGGGGAAGCGGCGCAGCACTTCGGGATCGTGGCCCGGGATGATGTGGTCCGGCGAGGCGGCGAGGGCTTCGCAGAGTTCCCAGCCTTCGATCATGTCCTGGAGGTTGTGCAGCAGGACGAAGGGCGAGCGGCGGCGGATGTTGTGCCAGAAATGGGCGGCGTCGGAGGCCAGGACGACCATGCCGCGGGCGGTCGGGACGGAGAGGATTTGCAGGCCCTTGGAGTGGCCGCCGACCTTGTGGACGTGCACGCCGGGGGCGATTTCGGCGCTGCCGTTGTGGAAGGCGACGCGCTCGGCGTGGACGAAACGAACGGCGGTGCAGATCTGTTCGACGTCGAAGGGGCGGCGCATGGGTTCGTGGCACATGCAGCGGCCGGTGGCGTAGTCCATTTCGGCGTCCTGGATGTGGAATTTGGCGTTCGGAAGTTCGTGCCAGTGGCCGGCGTGGTCCCAGTGCAGGTGGCTGAGGACGACGTCTTGGACGTCTTCGGGTTTGACGCCGACGCTTTGCAGGGCGTCGATGGGGGAGCGGATCCAGGTGCGGTTGCGGCGCTGGGCGCTGTCGGCATCGAAGCCGGTGTCGAGGAGAATTGTCCGGCCGCCTCCCTTGACGACCCAGACGAAGAAGTCGAGCGGCATCGGGGCTGCGTGGTCGTCGGGGAAGATCAGGTTGCTGCCTTGGGTGCGGTCGGCGAAATGGGCGTAGCGCAGGGCGAAGACTTCGTAGAGCGGTGCGGGCATCGGTTCCTCCGTTGATTTTGTATTCTGCTTGCCGATTGGCGCGGCGGCTGGCAATCCCTGTTGTGCAACAACGTCCCGTTTGGAGGATCATCCGCCATGGCAAAAGCCGCCGTCAAAGCCACGAAGAAGCCCGCTGCCAAGGCGGCGCCCGCCAAGAAGAGTCCGAAGCGGCGGGCGGAGTTTTCGTCAAAACTGTTCCAGCAGGGGCTGGAGGTGCGGCGCGCGGTGCTGGGCGGCGAGTATGTCGATGCGTCGATCGCCGGGGCCAGCGAGTTCATGGTCGATTTTCAGAAGCTGGTGACTGAATACGCTTGGGGCGAGGTGTGGACGCGGCCCGGGCTCGCCCGCAAGACGCGCTCGATGCTGAACCTGGCGATGCTGACGGCGCTGAACCGGCCGAACGAGCTGAAGCTGCATCTGCGTGGCGCGCTGACCAATGGCGTGAGCCGGGACGAGATCAAGGAGATCCTGTTGCAGGCTTGCATTTATGCCGGCATCCCGGCCGGGCTGGACGCGTTCAAGGTGGCCGATGGGGTGTTCAAGGAGATCGACGCCACATGAGCACGGCTGTCGGGTTTGTCGGCGTTGGCAACATGGGCTGGCCGATGGCGGCGAATCTGCTGAAGCGCGGGTTTGCCGTGGCGGTTGCCGATGCGCGGCGCGAGGTGGCCAACAATTTTGTGCAGCAGTTGGGCGGTAGCGCGCCGGATACGCTGGTGCAGCTGGCGGCGTCGTCCGATGTCGTTGTGACGATGCTGCCGACCAGTGGGCATGTCGCGACCGTGTTGGCCGATGGCGGGGATCATGTGCTGGCGGGGTTGAAGCCGGGCAGCATCGTGATCGACATGACGTCAGGGCAGCCGGCGGTGACGCAAGCGCTGGCGGCGCGGGTGGCGGCGGCGGGTTCGGTGCTGATCGATGCGCCGGTGTCGGGCGGGGTTTCGCGGGCGCGGACCGGGGAGCTGGCGATCATGGTTGGCGGCTCGGTCGAGGCGATCGAGCGCGCGCGGCCGGTGCTGGCGGCGATGGGCACCACGATCACAAGGTGCGGCGAGGTGGGCGCGGGGCAGGCGATGAAGGCGCTGAACAACCTGGTCAGTGCCGGCGGGTTCCTGATCGGGATCGAGGCGTTGCTGATCGGGCAGAAATTCGGGCTCGATCCCGGGCTGATGACCGATGTGATCAATGCCTCGACCGGGATGAACAACTCGACGCAGAAGAAGTTTCGGCAGTTCGTGCTGTCGCGCGGGTTTGATAGCGGGTTCTCGCTGGAGCTGATGGTCAAGGATTTGAGCATCGCGCTGGAGCTTGGGCGCGAGGGGGCGGTGCCGACGCCGTTCGCGGCACAGTGCCGCGAGTTGTGTGCGGCGGCCTTGGCGATGCTGGGGCCGGGGCAGGACCATACGGCGCTGGCGAAGTTGCCGGAGGCGTTGGCGGGAATGGAGCTGACGGCGAAGTCCTGAATGCCGCGGCCGGCGGGGCGCTTTGCCGCCGGAGGCTTGCGGCCTGTCCGAGCCATCACCCGTTTGCCCCAGCGGCGCCAGGGCGATCGCATATGGCAGATGGATGGCGGCTGGCCGCTGGCCGCGTCAGCAAGGAAGCAGTTCCACAAAGAGGCAGAGAGGCAGAGAGGCAGAGAGGAGCCAAGCAAGGCGTTTCTTCTCTCTTCGACCCCGCCGTGGTGCAGAAAGCCGCCGAACGACTGCGCAAACGGATCAACACGCCAGAATGGGGCCGCGCCGAATTCGCCGGCCTGGTCCGCACGGTCGAGCGCAAGGGGGCGTTCCGACAGTAAGGCCAGGGCCTTGCCCCGGACCCCACCAGGTCCGGCGCGGGGCCTGCGTGGCTGATCCCGAAAAGCCTGTGATGGTGCCCGGCTGGGGAGCACCCGGTCGCCAATCCGGCCACTACGGCTGACCCTTGGGCTGCCACTGCGCCGCCAAACGCTGCGCCTCCGCGATCTGAGCGGGGGTCATCTTTGAAGCAAGGCGGTCCCGATTTTTTTGGGCGTCGGAAATCCCCTGTGCGCTCGCCAGATTGTACCACATGTGAGCCAGGACGTGGTTCTGCGGCACGCCCTGGCCGTTGCGATACATGACGCCGAGGTTGGACTGGGCGCCGGCATTTCCCTGATCGGCGGCGAGGCGATACCACTTCAGCGCCTCAGCGTGGTTCTGCGGCACGCCCCGGCCGACGTCATACATGACGCCGAGGTTGGACTGGGCGCCGGCATTTCCCTGATCGGCGGCGCGGCGATACCACTTCACCGCCTC
>JANXSA010000504.1 GCA_025352915.1 Rhodospirillales bacterium
CGGGATATTTGCAGCATGTAAGTGCCTGATCTTTGGTCCACGCCGGGGCTGACGCACAAGTCCGGAGTTCCGCACGCCATGCCGAGCCGTTTCCTGTCCGACGAACAGCTGGCCCGGTATGGCCGCTATGCCGGCAATCCCAACGAGGAGCAGCTTGCTCGCCACTTCCACCTCGATACCGCTGACCGCGAGCTGGTCGGCAAGATGCGAGGTGCCCATAACCGGCTTGGTTTCGCGGTCCAGCTTGGGACGGCGCGCTTTCTTGGCGCCTTCCTCGACGATCCGACCCAGACACCGTCCGCCGTGGTCATGGCCATGGCGCGCCAACTCGGGGAGGGGGAGCCACCGTGCCTGGAAAGCTATCGCGATGGCCGGCAGCGATGGCGGCACACCGCGACCATTCGTGAGCAGTATGGGTTCCGCGACCTTGAGGAGGATCCTGCTGCCGGGTTCCGGCTGACCCGTTGGCTCTATGTCCTGTGCTGGACCGGCGATGATCGGCCCGGGTTGCTGTTCGACCGGGCGACCACCTGGCTGCTGGCGCACAAGGTGCTGCTGCCCGGCGTGTCCACGCTGGAGCGCCTGATCAGCCGCGTGCGCCATCGCGCCACCCTGCGCCTTTGGCAACGCCTGACCCGCGCCCTGACCGCCGAGCAGCAGGAGAAGCTGGTGGCTTTGGTCAGCTCCGACGACGAGGCACTCGCCACGCTCGATGATCTCCGCACCGTGCCGAAGCGGCGCACGCCCGGCGAACTGCTGCAGCATCTGGAGCGCATCGACACCATCCGCAGCCACGGCCTGACCCTGGCGCCCGCCGCGGATTTGCCGGCAGCACCGTTGGGACGGCTGGCACGCAGCGCCCGCACGGCCAAGCCGGCGAACCTGGCTGCCCTCCAGGAACCAAGACGCACGGCCACCTTGGCGGCCTTGTTCCAGACGCTGGAAGCCACGGCGCTCGACGATGCGGTCGAGCTGTTCGACGCCCTGGCCACCGACATCTTCAGCCAGGCCGAGGAGGCGCACAGCAAATCCAGGCTGCGCTCGCTGCGCGACCTCGATGCCGCCGCCATCATGCTGCGCGACGTCGGCCAGCATGTCGTGGCCGAGGAGGAGGGAGACCTGCCCCTGGCTGAATGGAAGGCCGCCCTGTTCGAGCAGATCGCCCGGATCGACATCCAGACCGCCATGGCCAGCGTCGCCAAACTGGTCACCAAGCCCGATGACCGGCGCTACCAGGAGCTGCGGCCGCATTGGCGGCGGGTGCGCACGCTGTTCTCCGGCTTGCTGCAGCGGACCGAGTTTGCATCGACGCCAAACGCCCAGCCGGTGCTTGCAGCCCTCGACTACCTCCGCAGCGTCAAGGACTGGAACAAGGCCCGCATGGCCAACGCGCCGACCCAGTTCATGGGAGCGGCCTGGAAGCGCCATGCCCTCGACCCCGCTGGGCGCGTCGCCGACAGCCGCGCCTACGTGTTTGCAGCGCTCGATGCCTTCCGGGCCGGGCTCAAACGGCGCGACGTGTTCGTCCCGGCCGGCATCCGCTACGCCGACCCCCGGCAGGGCCTGCTGAGCGGCGAGGCCTGGAGCGCCGCGCGCCTGACTGTTTGCCGCTCCTTGGATCGCTCGCTCGATGCCGAGACGGAGGTCGGGGACCTGGCCGCACGGCTGGACCGGGCCTGGCACCAGGTCGCCGCCAACCTGCCCAACAACCCGGCCGTCCGTATCGAACGGCGCAACGACCGCGATGAGCTGGTGCTCAGCCCACTCGACAAGCTCGAACGGCCACCCAGCCTCGTCGCCCTGCAGGCGGCTATCTCGGCCCGTATGCCGAGGATCGATCTGCCCGACGTCATGCTGGAAGTCGCCACGCGCTCGGGCTTTGCTGCCGCCTTCACCCATGTCAGCGAGCGCCAGGCCCGCGTCGATGACTTCACCACCAGCCTGTGTGGCGGCTTGGTCGCGCAAGCCTGCAACATCGGCTTCGAGCCCCTGGTGCGCACCGACCAGGCGGCGCTCAGCCGTGCACGGCTGTCCTGGGTCAGCC
>JANXSA010000505.1 GCA_025352915.1 Rhodospirillales bacterium
CACGGGTCAAAGCCGGGCGCTGCAAGGCAACGCCAGGCGCCTTGCTTTACAAAGCCTCGGCCTGGGTCTCACCCGTGCGAATACGCACGGCGTGGCCGAGGCTGGTGACAAAAATTTTGCCATCGCCAATCCGCCCAGTGCGAGCACTGCGCATGATCGCTTCGACCACAGCATCGACCTGGCTGTCATCGACCATGATTTCGAGTTTCGCCTTGGGCAGCAACCTGATGTTGTATTCGGCGCCACGATAGATTTCCGGCTGGCCCTTCTGCCGTCCAAAGCCGCGGCATTCGGTCACCGTCATGCCGGCAACGCCCAGGGGTGCCAGCGCATCGCGCACCTCATCGAGCTTGTGGGGTTTGATCACGGCGATCACCAATTTCACGCGCGGCCTCCTGCGATCACCCATCGCCGCGGGATTTTGCCATCCCACGCTGCCCGGCGTCAGCCAAAAACTGCACGCGCCCCTGGCGTGGATACGATTTTTCCCCGCGCGCACTGGACGAGCAGCACATTGTGACCGATGTTCCCGGTGCTGGCACGTCGATCGACGCCGCCAGCAGCCGGCCTGGGCATCTTCGCCGCGGCCGTGTCGCGAGGCTGGGACGCCGCGGAGCAGGCGCGGCCCCACCCCGCACAATGGACCGCGTTGCAACACCCAGGTTCCCGGAAGGACCCACCATGCCCATCTCACGCCGCACCCTGCTCGCCGCAGGCGGAACCAGCTTGGCCGCCACCCTCGCCGCCCCCGCCCTCGTTCGCGCCCAATCCACCAGCGCCCCGATCCGCATCGGCGAAATCAACTCTTACACCGCCATCCCCGCCTTCACCGTGCCATACCGCATGGGCTGGCAACTCGCCGTCGAACAGATCAACGCCGCCGGCGGCGTCCTCGGCCGCAAACTCGAAGTCATCAGCCACGACGACGCCGGCAAGCCCTCCGATGCCATCCGCCTCGCCGGCGCGTTGCTGGACGAAAGCCGCGTCGACCTCCTCGCCGGCGGCTTCCTCTCCAATGTCGGCCTGGCCATCAGCGACGTCGCCCGCCAACGCAAACGCCTCTTCGTCGCCAGCGAACCCCTCACCGACGCCCTGGTCTGGGAACAAGGCCACCGCTACTGCTTCCGCCTGCGCCCCAGCACCTACATGCAAGTCGCCATGCTGGTGGACGACGCCGTCAAGCTGAACGCCAAGCGCTGGGTCACCGTCTCGCCGAACTACGAATACGGCCAGTCCCTGGTCAAATGGTTCAAGGCCCTGATGACACAGCGCCAGCCAGGCGTCGAATTCGTCGCCGAACAATGGCCCGCCCTCGGCCGCATCGACGCCGGCGCCACCGTCGCCGCCCTCGCCCAGTCCCGCCCCGACGCCATCTTCAACGGCACCTTCGGCCCCGACCTCACCAACTTCGTCCGCCAGGGCAACACCCGCGGCCTGTTCGAAAAACGCGGCGTCGTCAGCGTCCTGACCGGCGAGCCCGAATACCTCGAACCCCTCGGCGACGAAACCCCGGAAGGCTGGATCGTCACCGGCTGGCCGGTCGAATCCGTCACCGACGCCACCAACAAAGCCTTCATCGAAGCCTACCGCGCCAAATTCAACGAAATGCCCAAAATGGGCAGCGTCGTCGGCCACGCCGCCATCACCGCCATCGCCGGCGGCATCGCCAAAACCGGCTCAGTGGACACCGAAGCCATGGCCGACGGCTTCAAGGGCGCCACCTTCCCCACCCCCTTCGGCCCCGCCCTGTGGCGCGCCCAGGACAACCAAGGCACGCTCGGCACCTATGTCGGCCGCACCGCGATGAAAAACGGCAAAGGCATCATGGTCGACTGGCGCTATGTCGACGGCGCCGCCGCGATGCCCACCGACGAGGAGGTCCGCAAGCTGCGGCCTGGCTGAGGCAGGCAAGTCTTCTTTTTGTGAACAAAAAGAAGCAAAAAAACTTCCTCCATTTTTGCCGGGCCTTCCAGGCGGGGCATCCCGACGCCCCGCCACAAGCCAAACGGATAAAGTTTTTTTGCTTCTTTTTGTTCACAAAAAGAAGAATCCTGCCTTCCCCTTCTGATCGTCTCCCCGCATGGACTTCTTCCTCCTCCAACTGCTCACCGGCCTGGCCAGCGCCTCCAGCCTGTTCCTGGTCGCCGCCGGCCTGACGGTGATTTTCGGCGTCACCAGGGTGGTCAATTTCGCCCATGGCAGCCTGTTCATGCTCGGCGCTTACATCGCCTGGAGCATCCTGTCCCGCCTCCCCCGCACCCCGGAGCATTTCGCCCTCGGCGTCCTCGCCACCGCGCTGGCAACCGCCGCAATCGGCGCCCTGCTGGAAATCGCCCTGCTGCGCCGCCTCTACCGCGCCCCCGAGCTGCTCCAGCTCCTGGCCACCTTCGGCGTGGTGCTGGTGGTCCAGGACGCAGCGCTCTGGTTCTGGGGCCCGGTCGACCTCGCGATCTCCCGCCCCCCCTGGCTGCGCGGCGCGATCGAGATCGCCGGCCTGCGCTTCCCGTTCTACGACGCCGTGCTGATCGCCGTCGGCCCCGCCGTACTGGGCCTGTTGCTGCTCCTGTTCCACCGCACCCGCTGGGGCCTGCTGGTCCGCGCGGCCACCCAGGACCGCGACATGGTGGCCGCCCTCGGGGTGAACCAGCGCGTGCTCTACACCTCGGTCTTCGCACTGGGCGCTGGGCTCGCCGGCCTCGGCGGCGCCCTGGCCCTGCCGCAAGGTTCGGCGAACTTGCAAATGGACCTGGCCGTGGTCACCGACGCCTTCGTGGTCGTGGTGGTCGGCGGCATGGGCAGCCTCGGCGGCGCCTTCCTGGCCGCCTTGCTCATCGGTGTCTTACAGGCCTTCGGCATCGTGCTGCTGCCGAAGATCACCCTGGTGCTGGTCTTCCTGGTGATGGCCGCCGTCCTGGTGCTGCGCCCGCACGGATTGCTCGGCCGCCCGCAAACCGCCGCCCGCAGCGAAGCGGAAGCTCTGGCGCCGATCCGCCCGGCCGGCGCCGCATTGCAAGCGGCAGGCCTGGCGAGCCTCGCACTGGCAATGGCAGCGCCGTTCGTGGTGGGACCCTATCTGCTGACCGTGCTCACCGAAGCCGCGATCGCCGTGCTGTTCGCCGCCTCGCTGCACCTGATGATGGGCCCCGGCGGCATGGCCAGCTTCGGCCACGCCGCCTGGTTCGGCATCGGCGCCTATGCCGCCGCCTTCGCCACCAAGGCGCTCGGCGGCGGCCTCGCCACCGGCCTGCTCCTGGCACCCCTCGCCGCCGGCACAATGGCCCTGGTCATCGGCTGGTTCGTCGTCCGCATGTCCGGCGTCTACCTCGCCATGCTCACCCTGGCCTTCGCCCAGATCGCCTGGGCCGTCAGCTTCCAATGGGTCGAGGTCACCGGCGGCGATAACGGCATCCTGGGACTTTGGCCGCAAGGCTGGGCCATGGACCCGAGGGCGATGTACTGGCTCGCCCTGGCGCTCTGCGTCGGCGGCGCCCTCCTCCTGCGCCGCATCCTCTTCGCCCCCTTCGGCTTCGCCCTGCGCGCAACCCGCGACTCCCCCCTGCGCGCCGCCGCCATCGGCCTGGACGCCCCCCGCCTGCGCCTGGCCGCCTTCGCCATCGCCGGTGCCGCCGCCGGCCTGTCCGGCGCCGTCTTCGCCTACGCCAAAGGCAGCGTCTTCCCCACCTACATGGCCATCCCCCACTCCGTCGACGCCCTGGTCGCCGTCCTGCTCGGCGGCGTGCAAACCATGGCCGGCCCCATCGTCGGCGCCGTCGCCTTCACCGTCCTGCAATCCTGGCTGCTGACCAGCGAATTCTGGCGCTTCAAGCTCGGCCTGCTGATCGTCCTCCTGGTCCTGGCCTTCCCCGGCGGCATCGCTGGCGCCGCCGCTGCCGCCTGGAACCGCTTCCGGCGATACCAGCCATGAGCACGCTGGAAGTCCGCGACCTGCGCAAAAGCTTCGGCGCCATCGATGCCGTCGCCGGCCTATCGTTCACCCTGGCCCCCGGCGAAATGCTGGCCGTGATCGGCCCCAACGGCGCCGGCAAATCCACCTGCTTCAACATGCTGAACGGCCAGCTCCGCCCCGACGCCGGAAAAATCCTGCTGGCCGGCCCCAACGGCACCATGCAGGACATCACCGGCCTCCCGCCCCGCGAAATCTGGCGCCTTGGCGTCGGCCGCACCTTCCAGATCACCGCCACCTTCGCCTCAATGACCGTCCGCGAAAACGTCCAGACCGCCCTCCTCTCGCACCACCGCCGCACCTGGCGCTTCTGGCGCCCCGCCAACCGCCACGCCGGCCCCGAAGCCGACCGCCTCCTGGCCCGTGTCGGCATGCAAAGCCAGGCCGACCGCCCGGCCGGAATCCTGGCCTACGGCGACCTCAAGCGCCTCGAACTGGCCATCGCCCTGGCCAACGCCCCGCGCCTCCTCCTGATGGACGAACCCACCGCCGGCATGGCGCCCGCCGAGCGCACCGCCCTGATGACCCTGACCCGCGACATCGCCCGCACCGAAGGCGTCGCCGTCCTGTTCACCGAGCACGACATGGACGTCGTCTTCGGCGTCGCCGATCGCATCCTGGTCCTCAACCGCGGCCACCTGATCGCCGAAGGCCCCCCCGCCGAAATCCGCGAAAACCCCGAGATCCGCGCCGTCTACCTCGGCGCCCACATCTGATGCTGACCGTCGAAAACCTCCACGCCGGCTACGGCGGCGCCAAAATCCTCACCGGCGTCTCCCTCACCATCGCCCCCGGCGAAGTCCTGGTCCTGCTCGGCCGCAACGGCGCCGGCAAAAGCACCACCATGAAAGCCCTGATCGGCCTCCTCCGCCCCACCGCCGGCCGCATCCGCCTCGGTACTACCGACATCGCAGGCACCGAACCGCACCGCATCGCCCGCCTCGGCCTCGGCTACGTCCCCGAAGAACGCCGCATCTTCCCCGACCTCACCGTGGCCGAAAACCTCGAGATCGGCCGCCGCCCCCCGCGCGACGGCCGCCCGGCCTGGACCCCCGAACGCCTCTTCACCCTCTTCCCCAACCTCGGCCCGCTACGCGACCGCCCCGGCAACCGCATCAGCGGCGGCGAGCAACAAATGCTCGCCATAGGCCGGACCCTGATGGGCAACCCAAGCCTGCTCCTGCTCGACGAACCCAGCGAAGGCCTCGCCCCCGTCATCGTCGACCAGATGCAATCCGCCATCCTGGCCCTGAAAGCCGAAGGCGTGACCGTCCTCCTGGCCGAACAAAACCTCGCCTTCGCCGCCCGCGTCGCCGACCGGGCGGTGATCCTGGAAACCGGACGCATCGTCTGGGAAGGCACAATGACCGCCCTGGCCGAAGACCACGCAGCACGGGCGCGTCATCTCCAAGTTTAGCAGGAAGTAGGATTCTTCTTTTTGTGAACAAAAAGAAGCAAAAAAACTTCATCCACAAGAATTTTCTCTCCCCTCGCGCTTGGGCGGGGGGAGCCGGAGGGGGCTCTGCCTGCCACCACCCACCTTCATCAACTCACTTGAACGCCCGCTGTCTCGCCAGACCTGGCCCCATCAACCCCGTCATTGCGAGCCCTTGCGAAGCAATTCACGCTTTTTTCTCTCGCAAAAAAAAACCATCGACCGAGCAATTTTTCCTTGCATTACATCTACCCGTCTGTTAATATTCCAGCCAATGCAGATCGAACCACCCCTCGGCGCCCCGATCGCCACCCCCCAAACCAGCCCCTTGGGGCGGCAGACGCGCGCCCGCTTGCCGGCCAG
>JANXSA010000063.1 GCA_025352915.1 Rhodospirillales bacterium
CCCGGCGGTGGAGAACCAGGAGACCGACCGAGCCTTCCGCATCGGCCAAAAGAGGAACGTGCTGGTGCATAAATTCGTCTGCCGGGGCACCGTGGAGGAAAAGATTGACGCCATGATCGAATCCAAGAAGGCTCTGTCGGACGACTTGTTGGCCGAATCGGGGTCAGGTGAAATCAATCTCACCGAAATGCGGGACGATGAACTGCTGCGCCTCGTTGCCCTGGATTTGAATGCCGCGATGAAGGACTGAGGCTGATGGCACGATATTATGGCGGCTGGGCACCGTATGTTCCCGTCGCCGAGCGGCGCAAGCGGGCTGAGCGGGAGGTGGCGAAACTGGCGAAGAAGGGGCAAACTATTGCGCCGGTGAAAATCGCCGGCAAGCGGATCACCGGCACCTTCTGGGGCACCGCCTGGTGCGACAACCTGGAAAGCTACCGGGATTTCGAGAATCGCCTCCCGCGCGGCCGCGCCTATGTCCGCAACGGGTCGGTCCTGGATTTGCAGATCGCACCCTGCGAGATCCGGGCCTTGGTCAGCGGATCAGAAATCTACCGTGTATCCCTCAGCATCGCTGCCTTGCCCAAAGCGCGATGGCAGGCGGCCTGCCAGGACTGCGCAGGCGGCATCGACTCCCTGGTGGAACTGCTGCAAGGCCGCTTTTCCAAAGCGGTGATGCGGCGGATATGCCAACAGGGCACGGGATTGTTCCCTAACCCATCGGAAATCAAATTCTCCTGCAGCTGTCCGGACTACGCTTCGATGTGCAAGCATATCGCCGCCGTCCTCTACGGCGTCGGTGCGCGCCTCGATGAGCGGCCGGAACTGCTGTTTCAATTGCGTGCCGTGGATCAGCGCGCGTTGGTAGCGAACCTTGATAGCGCTCTGCCGCTATCCAAGACGCGACCTGATGCCGCCAAGGTGCTGGTGGACGACGATATGTCAGCGCTGTTTGGATTGGACATGGCGGTGGATGAACCTGCGATCCTGTCCTCGCCCAAGGCTGTGAAAAAGACGAAACCGATCACCCCGCTGGTCGTGATCGCGCGGCGCAAGAATGTGGCCGCCTGTGCGGTCCCCTCGAAAAGAGCGGGCAAGGCGGCGTCGAGAACCTCGGCTGGCGAACCAGCGGCAGTACCCAGGATAGCGGCGAAAATGTGGAAGATTCCGTCGTCTCCGCCTTCCAGATCGGTCCGCGGTGTGCTAGCCGGCGGCGGAACCGCTAAGGCCAGTGCGCCCCAACCGCCAGCCAAGCCCGTGCCAGCCTTGCGTCCAGTCGCCAAGGCGAAGCCGAAGGTCAAATCCATGACAAAGGCGAAGGTGCCGGCCCATGCGACGACGCCGCGAACCGACACGCCGCCGCGCGCGCGACGGGGCCAGCCCGCACGATAGCCTAGCGAAACCATGACACATCACCGCCGACGGCGGATGCTGGACGAGGGCCGCTACGGATCGGTCACCGAGTTGGCGGCGGGGGAGAAGTTGGAGCGGGGCTACCTCGGCCGCATCTTGATGCTGACGCTGCTGGCCCCTGATATCGTCGAGGCGATTATGGATGGGCGCCAGCCGGCCGAACTCGGCGTGCATGTGCTGCGGGAGGGGTTTCCGGTGGAGTTGGGGGAGCAGAGGGCGGCACTCGCAGCATGAGGTGCCAAATTGCAATAGCAGTGCCAGGGGGTGGCGCTGCGAGGTTGATGGCGGGGAGGCTCCATTGGCGTTGTCTCGCACCTGGTTCAGTTCTAGGCTGATAAGCGAAGACACTATGGGAGGTAATGATGAACGACGCAGCGCCCAAGTCTGCCGAGAAGATCGCCCACGTGACGCCCGAGACGGCAAAAATCATCCCCGGGCGGCGCGCCTTCTTCACCTATCTCGACCTCGGGGTGGAGGATGCCTCCAATGGCGCCATGAAGGCCCAGGTGATGAAATCCACCCAGGGCCTCAGCAAACCCACCGGATGGCATTACCACGAGTGCGATCGCCAGTTCCTCTACATGATCAAGGGCTGGGTCGATCTTCAATTTGAAGATGGCCGCAAGATCCGCCTCAATGCCGGCGATACGCTGACCATCCCCGGAGGCACGCGCCACAACGAGATCGCCACCTCCGAGGAGATGGATATCCTCGAAATCCTCGTCCCGGCCGGGATGCGCACCGTGCCCTGCGATCCGCCTGCCGGCATGGAATAACCCAACGGCGCCTTATTGGCGCCTGATGCTGACCCTAATGCCGCCGGATATCGTCGAGGCGATCATGGATGGTCGGCAGCCGGCGGAGCTCGGAGCGCATTTGCTCCGGGAGGGGTTTCCGGTGGAGTAGGGGGGGGCCACCAGTTTGGTAGCGCGCGTCGCGGCACTGCCACAACGTGTGACATCGGAACGATTGCCGGTCGCTGGATATGGTGCATACTTCGCGCGCCAAACCAGCGAGCGACATGGACAAGAAAACTCTCAGCGAACGGGACATCTGCACCAAGTTCATCACGCCGGCCCTGCGGCAGGCGGGCTGGGACGAGATGCTGCGGCGCTGATCGAAGCCAAGGACAATACCCACAGCGTCGGCGACGGGATGCAGCAGGGCCTCGGCTATGCCGTAACACTTGGCATCCCCTTCGTGTTCTCCTCCAACGGCGACGGCTTCGTGTTTCATGATCGCACCGGCGCGTCTGCCGCGATTGAGACCAACCTCGCTCTCGACACTTTCCCGTCCCCGGCCGATCTCTGGGCGCGCTACCGGGCCTGGAAGGGGTTGACCGACGAGGCCGAGCGAATCGTCCTCCAGGACTATTTCGACGACGGCAGCGGCAAGGCTCCGCGCTATTATCAGGTCAGCGCCGTCAACGCCGCCATCGAGGCCATCGCCAAGGGGCAGGACCGCATCCTCCTCGTCATGGCCACCGGCACCGGCAAGACCTACACCGCCTTTCAGATCATCTGGCGCATGTGGAAATCCGGCCGCAAGAAACGCATCCTGTTCCTCGCCGACCGCAACGTGCTGATCGACCAGACGATGGTGAACGATTTTCGCCCGTTCGGCGCCGCCCTGGCGAAGCTCTCGACCAACGCCAAGACCATCGAGCGCAACGACGGCACCACCATCGACCTCACCCTCGCGCTCGACAAAAAGCGCCGCATCGACCCATCATTCGAGGTCTATCTCGGCCTCTACCAGGTTATCACTGGCCCGGACGAGCGGGACAAGCTTTTCCGCGAACTCTCCCCCGGCTTCTTCGACCTGATCGTGATCGACGAATGCCATCGTGGCAGCGCCGCCGACGACTCGGCGTGGCGCGAAATTCTCGACCACTTCTCGGCCGCCACCCATATCGGCCTCACCGCCACGCCGAAGGAGACCAAATATGTCTCTAACATCGCTTATTTCGGCGACCCCGTTTACACCTACTCCCTCAAACAGGGCATCAGCGACGGCTTCCTGGCCCCCTACAAGGTGGTCAAGGTCCATATCGACCGCGACGTTGCCGGCTACCGTCCCGAAAAGGGCCAACTCGACCGCGACGGCGAGGAAGTCGAAGACCGTATCTATAACACCAAGGATTTCGACCGCTCGCTGGTGCTGGACGACCGCACCAGCCTCGTCGCCCGCAAGGTGACCGAATTCCTCAAGGAGAGCGGCGACCGCTTCCAGAAAACCATTGTTTTCTGTGTCGATCTTGCCGCCTCATCGTGCTCGACCGCGAAGTCGGCTCCATGACCGAGTTCAAGCAGATCATGGGCCGCGGCACTCGCGTGCACGAGGACACCCGCAAATTCTACTTCACCCTGATCGACTTCCGCGGCGCCACCAACCACTTCGCCGACCCGGATTTCGACGGTGACCCCGTGCAAATCTACGAACCCGGCGAGGACGACCCCATCACCCCGCCCGACGACGTTCCACCCACCGGGGACGACGCCGCGCCGCTCCCCGCAACGCCCGGCGCCGATGAAACCATCATCGATGGCCCGCCCGACATCACCATCCCGCCCGGCGGCACCAGGCGGCAGAAAATCTACGTCGATG
>JANXSA010000532.1 GCA_025352915.1 Rhodospirillales bacterium
CGGCCGCGGTCGAAGGCGACCAGGGTGGGGGCGCGGGCGACGACGCTGCGCGGGCGGGCGCTGGTGGTCATCGCGCGGTGCAGCAGTTCGGCGGCGATGGTGGCGGTGGGGACGTGGTCGGTGTGCGGGTTGGTGCGGTACGAGACGATGATGTCGGCCGCGCGGGCGGTGCGGTCGCTGACATTGGCGTGCAGGTCGAAGGTGACGGCGATCGGGATATCGGGGCCGACGAGGTCGCGGACCATGGCCAGGATGGTGCCGTCGGCGTCGTCGTCGCCCTCGGCGGCCATGGCGCCGTGCAGGGCGAGCAGGACGCCGTCCAGCGGCAAGGCGGCGCGGATGCCGCGGGCGAGAACGGTCAGGAAGTCGTCCATCGCCTCGGCCGAGACCCGGCCGCCGGATGTGGCCGAGGCGGAAATGGGCGTGCTGATCCACCAGCCCAGGCGTTCGGCGACGGCCAGGAAGCCGGCCATTTCCAGGCCGGTGTTGCGGAAGGCCGGCGGGATGGCGTCGCCGAGGTGGTAGCCCTGGCGGCGGAACAGGGCGAGCGAGGTCGGGAAGCGGTTGAAGGTGTGTGATTCGTGTTTGATCGCGGCGAGCAGGACGCGGCGGGTCGGGAAGCCGTATGGCAAGCATTCCTCCATCATGTTGCAGCTATGGCAGCCTCGGTCCCGCCCGATGCCTGGTCAACCCGACGTGATGGCTGGGCGCGATGGCAAAACAGCGCGCGATGTGCTGTCTAGCGACGCGCGTGCCGGACATATGGAGTGGAAGCATTGAAGATCGCGATGATTGGCGGGGGCTATGTTGGCCTGGTTTCGGGTGCCTGCTTTGCCGCGTTTGGCACCGAGGTCGCCGTCGTCGAGGCTGATCCGCAGCGGTTGCAGGCGCTGCGCGAGGGGCGCATTCCGATTTATGAACCCGGGCTGACCGAGCTGGTGGCCGAGGGGGTGGCGAAGGGGCATCTGTCGTTTGGCGACGATCTCAAGACGGCTTTGCGGGGCGCGGATGCGGTGTTCATTGCCGTGGGCACGCCGACGCGGCGCGGCGATGGTCATGCCGACCTGACCTATGTCTATGCCGCCGCCGAGCAGGTGGCGCGGGCGTTGGATGGCTATGCCGTGGTGGTGACGAAATCGACGGTGCCGGTGGGGACCGGCCGGCGGATTGCCACGATCATCAAGGACGTCGCGCCGGAGCTGGCGGTGGATGTCGCTTCGAACCCGGAATTCCTGCGCGAGGGCAGCGCCATACCCGATTTCATGCAACCCGATCGCGTTGTCGTCGGATGCGGTTCGGCGCGGGCGCGCGAGGTGCTGGGGCGGCTCTATGCGCCGCTCATCACCCGGCCGGGGCAGATGATCTATACCGGGGTCGAGACCGCCGAGCTGATCAAGTATGCCGCCAACTCGTTCCTGGCGATGAAGGTGACCTTCATCAACGAGATGGCGGATTTGTGTGAGAAGCTGGGGGCCAATGTGAAGGAGGTCTCGCATGCGATCGGGCTGGATGCGCGGATCGGGTCGCGCTTCCTGCAGCCGGGGCCGGGGTTCGGCGGGAGTTGCTTTCCGAAGGACACGCTGGCGCTGGTGCGGATCGCCCAGGAGGCCGGGGCGCCGTCGCGGTTGATCGAGGCGGTGGTGGCGGTGAACGATGCGCGCAAGGCGGGGATGTCCGCCCGGGTGATCGGTGCCTGTGGCGGGTCGGTGCGCGGCAAGGTGATCGCGGTGCTGGGGCTGACGTTCAAGCCGGATACCGACGACATGCGCGATTCGCCGTCGCTGCCGATTGTGGCGCGGCTGGTGGAGGACGGGGCGCGGGTGCGCGTCTATGACCCGCAGGGGATGGAACTGGCGCGGCCGATGCTGCCGGCGGGAGTCACCTATTGCGAGTCGGCGGAGGACGCGCTGGAGGCGGCGGACGCGCTGGTGCTGGTGACGGAGTGGGAGGCGTTTCGCGCGCTGACGCCGGCGGTGATCCGGGCGCGGATGGCCGGAGATGTGGTGATCGATCTGCGCAATGTCTTCGAGCCCCGCCCGATGGTGGCGGCGGGGCTGCGCTATCACGGGATCGGCACGACGCCGCGGTAAGCGGCAGCGAGTGAGACAGTGCTGAGCGGCGCTTGCGGGGCGTGATGGTTTGGAATACAAATGCGACTTACTCGCAATTGCATCAGGCATCGGATACAACATGACCCTGCTCCGCCGCTCCATGATCGCCTGTGCCGCCTTTGCGGCGATGCCGCTGTCCGCCGCCCGCGCGGCCGAGGAGGTCAACCTCTACACCACGCGCGAGGCCGGGTTGATCCAGCCGCTGCTGGCCAGTTTCACCGCCAAGACCGGGATCAAGGTGAACACGGTGTTCATGAGCGCCGGGCTGGCCGAGCGCGTTGCCGCCGAGGGGGCGCGCTCGCCGGCCGATGTGCTGATGACGGTGGATGTCGGCGGGCTGGTCGACCTGGACCGCAAGGGGCTGACGCAGCGCCTGGTTTCGGCGGCGGCCGATGCGGCGGTGCCGGCCGCGTTGCGCGATCCCGAGGCCAACTGGGTGCCGTTGTCGCTGCGCGCGCGGGTGATCCTGGTGTCCAAGGAGCGGGTCGGCGATGCCAGCCTGACCTATGAGCAGCTTGCCGAGCCGCGCTTCAAGGGCCGCGTCTGCCTGCGCAGCGGCAACCATCCGTATAATACCGCGCTGTTCAGCGCGATGTTGGCCAAGCATGGGGCGGCGCGGACCGAGGCCTATTTGACGGCGCTGAAGCTGAATTTGGCGCGCAAGCCGGCGGGGGGCGACCGCGAGGTGGCGCGCGATATCATGGCGGGGATCTGCGATGTCGGGCTGTCGAACAGCTACTATGTCGGGCTGATGCTGTCCGGCGCCGGGGGCGCGGAGCAGAAGCGCTGGGGCGAGGCGGTGCGGGTGATCCTGCCGAGCTTCAGCGACGGGGTTGGCACGCATGTCAACGTGTCTGGCGCGGCGCTGGCGCGTCATGCGCCACATGCGGCCAACGGCACGAAGCTGATCGAGTTCCTGCTTTCGCCGGAAGCGCAGAAGGTCTATGCCGAAGCCAACTTCGAATTCCCGCTGCTGCCAAACGTTCCGCTGCATCCCTCGATCGCCCATCTCGGCGCGCTGCGCGTCGACAACGTCCGGTTTTCGGATGTCGCGGCGGGCCGGGTGGCTGCCAGCATGATGGTCGACAGGGTGGGCTTCGACCAATAGCCGGCGGAACGACCCAGCGAGACTGATGGAGCATCACGCCAAGCATCGCGGCCTGTTCGCCGCCGCCGCCGTGCCGGCGTTGTTGGTGCTGGCGCCGGTCTTGGGACTGGTCGTGCTGGCGCTGCGCGGCGATGGCGCGTTGTGGCCGCATATTGCCAGCTACGTGCTGCCGGACGCGCTGCGGCAGACCGCGATGCTGCTGGCCGGCACCGCCGTGGTGGCGGCGATCGCCGGGGTTGGCACCGCTTGGCTGGTGACCGGGTTCAGCTTTCCCGGGCGGGGGTGGCTGGAATGGGCATTGCTGCTGCCGCTGGCGGTGCCGACCTATATTGTCGCGTACTCCTATATGGATGTGCTGCATCCGATCGGGCCGGTGCAGACGGCATTGCGGGCGATGCTGGGAATCGCCGAGGTGCGCGGGCTGGTGCTGCCGGATATCCGCTCGATGGGGGGGACGATCCTGGTGATGGGGTTCGCGCTGTATCCCTATGTCTATTTGAGCACCCGGGCGGCGCTGTTGATGCAATCGGCGGAGGCGATCGAGGCGGCGCGCGGGCTAGGGGCGTCGGGCGGGGTGCTGTTGCGGCGGGTGACGCTGCCGATCGCGGCGCCGGCGATCGGGGTTGGGCTGGGGCTGGTGATGATGGAGGTGCTGGCTGATATCGGCGCCAGCGAGTTTCTGGGCGTGCGGACGCTGACGGTGGCGGTCTATGTCACCTGGACCACGCGCGGGTCGGTCGAGGGGGCGGCGCAGATTGCATTGGCGATGTTGGCGCTGACATTTGCATTGCTGGCGTTTGAGCGGATGCAGTCGCGGCGGCGGGACAAGAGCGGCGGCGGCGGGGAGCGGATGCCGTTGCGGGTGGCGCTGTCGGGGGGCATGGCGGCCTTGGCGGCGCTGGGGTGCGCGGTGCCGCTGTTGCTGGGGTTTGTGGTGCCGATCACCCACCTGGCGGTGAATGCGGCGATCCGGGTGGCGGAATTCGGGCTGCCGCGGCAGTTGGCGGGTTGGATCTGGAACAGCACGCTGTTCGCGGCGCTGGCCACCATCGTTACCGTTGGGACGGGTTTCCTGATCGCGTTCTGCCATCGCCATCTCGGCGGGGTGGCCACGATGGTGATGATACGGGTTTCCGCGCTGGGCTATGCGCTGCCGGGCACCGTGCTGGCGGTGGGGTTGCTGGGGCCGATGGCCTGGTTCGACGACGCCATCACGGCAGTCGCGGGAGTCGTGCTGCCGTCGCTGTCGGGGTCGGCGGCGGCGCTGGTGCTGGCGTATACGGTGCGGTTCCTGGCGATTCCGGTGAACACGATGGAGTCCGCCTATGGGCGCATTCCGGCCAC
>JANXSA010000537.1 GCA_025352915.1 Rhodospirillales bacterium
CGACGCCGCCCTTGCCGCCCTGGGAGGCGACGCGCTCGACGATTGCGGCGCGCTGGATCAACAGGTCGTGGATGGCGTCGTCGATGCCGTCCAGCTCGGCGCGCAGGGCGGCCAAGGCTGATGATTGCGCGGCAGCGGGCGCCGAAGGGGCGGTTTGGGGCGGTGCGGTGGCCGGGGACGTCATGTGCGGGGCGACTTGCCAGTAAACTGCGTGAAAGATGGGGCTTGCGTGATGGTTGGCAGGTCTAGCGGATGGCTGGCGTTGTGCAAAGCGCGGGGAAGAAAGCAAGGCTCCACCGGCGGCTTGTTTCCTTGGCCTTGCACGGGGGGCCGCCGTTCCGCATATGTTGCGGCGACATGGATCAGACCCCTCTCCCGTCCGTTGATCATCAGCACCTCGTCCTCGACGGGGCGTTGATGTTGGATTGTGGGACGGCGCTGGAGCGGGTTTCGGTGGCGTATCGGACGTATGGCACGCTGAACGGGGCGCGGAGCAATGCGATCCTGATCTGTCATGCGCTGACCGGTGACCAGTATGTGGCGGAGACCAGCCCGATTACCGGCAAGGATGGCTGGTGGGACATTTGCGTGGGGCCGGGCAAGCCGATCGATACCGCGCGGTATTTTGTCATCGCGACCAATGTGCTGGGCGGGTGCATGGGGACGACCGGGCCGCGGTCGTCGCGGGATGGGGGGGATGCGCTGTGGGGGACGGATTTTCCGCCGGTGACCATTCGCGACATGGTGCGGGCGCAGAAGCGGCTGATTGAGCAGATGGGGATTGTCCGGCTGTTTGCCGTCGTCGGGGGCTCGATGGGCGGGATGCAGGTTTTGCAATGGGCCGAGACCTATCCGGAGGCGGTGTTTGCGGCGGTGCCGATTGCGACGGCGGCGTATCACTCGGCGCAGAATATTGCGTTCAACGAGGTGGGGCGGCAGTCGATCTTTGCCGATCCGGATTGGCAGCAGGGGCGGTATTGGGAGACGGGCGCGGTGCCGGCGCGGGGGTTGGCGGTGGCGCGGATGGTGGCGCACATCACGTATCTGTCCGAGGAGGCGCTGACGCGGAAATTCGGGCGGCGGATGCGCGGGGCTTCCTTGGCGGTGTTCAACGACATGTTCGAGGTGGAGAGCTATCTTCAGCACCAGGGCAGCACATTCGTGCGGCGGTTTGATGCGAATTCGTATCTGACGATCACGCGGGCTTGCGACTGGTTCGACCTGGCGGCGGATCATGCGGACGGGTTGCCTGCGGCGTTTGCCGGGACCAAGACGCGGTTCTGTTTGATCAGTTTTTCGAGTGATTGGCTGTATCCGACAGCGGAGAGCCGGGCGATCGCGCGGGCGCTGAACGGGGCCGGGGCGAACGTTTCGTTTGTGGAGATTGCGTCCGACAAGGGGCATGACGCGTTTTTGCTCGATGAGCCGGATTTCCATCGGGCGTTGCGGGGGTTTTTGACCGGGTGCGCGGATCATGCGGGGATTGCGCCGTGAACGCATCCGAGGCGGGGGCGGTGCGGTATGTCGCGAAGAACATGCGGCTCGATCTCAGGTTGATTTCGGAGATGGTGGCGCCGGGGTCGCGGGTTTTGGATATCGGCTGTGGCGACGGGACGTTGATTGAGCATTTGTACCGCACGCATGGGTGTGACGCGCGGGGCATTGAGATTGATATGGCGGAGGTGACGCGGGCGATCGCGCATGGGCTGCCGGTGATGCATGGCGATGCCGATAGCGACCTGGCGCAGTATCCGGACGGGGCGTTTGACTATGTGGTGCTGAGCCGGACGTTGCAGGCGGTTGAGCGGCCGCGCGAGGTGATCCGGCAGATGTTGCGGATCGGGCGGCATGCGCTGGTGAGTTTTCCGAATTTTGGCCATTGGGAGCTGCGCTGGAAGCTGCTGTGGACCGGGCGGATGCCGAACACCACGGTGTGGGGCAAGCCGTGGTATGAGACGCCGAACATTCACCCTTGCACGATCCAGGATTTTTTCGCGCTGGCGGAGCAGGAAGGGTATGTGGTGGAGCGTTGGCTGGCGGTGGATGAGGCCGGGCAGCGTTCGCCGTGGCGCAAGTATCCGGCGCTGGCGAATTTGTTTGGGGAACAGGCGCTGTTTCAGCTTAGGAAAGCGTAAGGGAGACTTCTTTTTGTGAACAAAAAGAAGCAAAAAAACTTTATCTGTT
>JANXSA010000587.1 GCA_025352915.1 Rhodospirillales bacterium
CGGCGATCCGGCGCGCGGGGGGGCGGATATCCGCGCCGCACGGGCGCTAGACCCGCGGGTGGCCGAGGACCTCGCGCGTTACGGGATCAGGCCGTAACGCGGCGGCGGCGCATCACGCCGAGTCCGGTCAGGGCAGCGGCAAGTACCATCATGCTGGAGGGCTCCGGCACCTGCACCGTTACGTCTGGCGGTGTATCACCGTTTGGAGTCTGAATAGTGAACGAGTCGTAGCCTTTGATAAAATAGGCTTGGCTCTGCGTGTCGGGGGCGACCGAGGTCAGCGCCAGATGATACTGGCTGTTCACAGACAGCGTGAACGGCGCGGCGAAATGCAGCGGGACCAGCGTAAAGCTTTGGGTGTTCTCCGCAGGATCGGTGATTGGCGGCGCAAACAGCGCATCGAACTGCGCATTCGTCAGATTGAGCTGCGCGACCTGGGCTCCTGCCGCGTCGATCCCCTGATACAGGGTCAGCACGATGTTGGCGCTGGTGGTCGGCCCTTCCTTCAGGGTGAAATTGCCGCCGCCGAGATCGAACGGCGCATTGCCGGTTGTGAAGTTCCACGAACTGGTGTGGTTGACGTCGATCTGCGTCTGGGCATTCGACTGCCCGGTGAACACGAAAAACGTGTCACCGAGTGCTGTGCCGTGGATCGCCTGGGCCACTCCCGCAACAAGAAATGCGATCGCCATCGTGCTTAAACGCATCTACCGCCCCTATATCTTGCCACCGCCGAAACATTGCAGATATGGCGCGGCATATCGAATTGATCGCATATCATACGCATGCCCGATGCGGAGTCGCAAGCGATCCATTGTTACTATGTGTTACGTGATCATTTCAACGCTATAGCAGTCGCCGGCAGGCAGGCAGAGCGATCAAATTGTGCCGTAAATGGCCTGCTGGAATTGCATATCGCTTGATCCCTTGATCTCGATGACGGGGTGGCAGCCCGGGTCGTCGTGATGCACAGTCAAACCGGTCGGTCGGCGATTCCGAATGTGGACAATGGGTGCGATGTGGCGGTGAACAGGGTCATGCGCAGGTTGCTGCTGGCCGCCCTCCTGGCGGTTGCCACGCCGGCGGCGGCGCAGAACGCGATGCCGGTGGTAGGACAAACCGCTGAGGCGACGGTTCATGCGCAACTGTGGGAAAGCTGTCTGCTGGGCGGGGCGCCGCTGTCGGTGGAACACGCCTGTACCGCCGCGATTTCTCTGCCGGGCCTCAGCGAACGCGATACCGCCGCCGTGCTGGCACAGCGCGGCAACGTGCGCGCCGTCCTGGGTCAATGGGATCGCGCCGCGCCGGATTTGGCACGTGCGCTGGAACTTAACCACGAGGAGCCGACGGCGCTCCTGGCGCGCAGCATCGGTCAGCTTGAGCGCGGTGACCCGGTCCGCGTCATCGTCGATCTTACCGCCTTTCTGCGCTGGTCGCCGGGGCATGCCGGCGCGCTGAACGCGCGCGCGATCGCCAACGTCCGCGCTGGCAGGCCCGTCGCGGCGGTCGCCGACTTCACCGAGGCGCTGCGCCGGTCGCCTAATCACCCGTTGTTGCTGCACAATCGCGGCAACGCGCTGCGCGACCTCGGACGGAACGAGGCTGCAATCCGCGACTACAACCTTGCGATGCAGTTGGGCGGTGGTTCCGCCCGGCTTCTCAGCGACCGGTGCCTTGCCCGGCTGTCACGGGGTGACGTCGTCATGGCCGAGGCTGACTGCGACGCTGCGGCCACGATGGCACCCGGCGAACCTGGCCTGATTGAGAACGCCGGGATTGTTGCGTTGAAGCAGAACCGGTACGAAAAGGCGCTCGCCGCGTTCGCCGGGGCCTTGGCGATCCGTCCGAACCTGCCCTGGTCGCTGTATGGTCGCGGGGTGGTACGCCTCCGGCGCGGCGACGTGCCGAGTGGCTTGGCCGACATCCGCGAGGCACAGGCGCTTGCCCCGCGTGTCAGTGATGATTTCGAGCGCTTCGGCATCCGGCCGTGATCCGTTGTCCGCACGGCCGCCGCGCGAAATGCCGGACGGATCGGCATTTCGCGTAACCGCGCTACTCGGCCGCGCGGCCCTTGCCGAAGTCCGGCAGGTTGGAGGCCGAGGCCGAGGTGGCGATGCGCGGCGAGTTGGTGAATTTGAGCGCTTCCTTGGCTGCGTCGTTCTCCTCGATGTTGGCCAGGATCGCGTGCTTGGCGCGCTCGAAATACTCGCGGTTGTTTGCCACGAAGTCGCGCGACTTGCGCAGCCCGGTGAGGTATCCGTTGATCTCCGGCACCACATAGCGCGCCACCATGTCCCAGCTGCGCATGGTGTTCTCGGGGCTGGCCCAGTCATGGACGAAGCCGATCACCGTGCCGAAGCCGCCGCTGGCCGCCAGCACGCTCTTGATCTTGGCCACCAGGTCGTCCGGCGTGCCGATGGTGGCGACAGCACCTTCGCCGAAGGCGGTTTTGTCCAGCGCCTCGTCGGGGCTGGAGAAGGGCGGCTTGGTGCCGGGGTTCTGCAGGGTGCCGTGGATGTATTCGTTGTGGTGGTGCATCAGGCCCGGCCCGGCCTGGCGCCGCGCCTCCTCGCGCGTCTCGGCGATGTGCCAGTTCAGCAGCACCCGCCAGTTCTTGCGATCGACCGTCTGGCCGTGCTTTTTTGCCGCCGCCTCGGCGAAGCCCCATTGCGTCGGCAGTGCGGTCAGGCCCTGGCTGGACAGCGAGCCGATCGAGATCACGCCGGCGCCGTATTTGCCCGCCAGCGTCATGCCGGACGGCGAGATCTGCGAGGCGACGACGAATTCCATGTCTTCCTGCATCGGCAGCAGCTGGAGTGCGGCGTCGTTCAGCTCGAACCACTCGCTCTTGTGGGTGACGCGCTCGCCCTTCATCAGCCGCTTGATGATGCCGATCGCCTCGTCCTGGCGCGGGCGCTGGGTCATCGGGTCGATGCCGAGGACATGGGCGTCGGACGCCAGCGCGCCCGGGCCGGAGCCGAAGATCGCCCGGCCGCCGCACATCCAGTCGAGCTGGACGATGCGCTGCGCCACGTTGAACGGGTGGTGATAGGGCAGCGAGACGACGCCGGTGCCGAGCTTGATCCGCCCGGTGCGCTCGGCCGCGGCGGCCAGGAACATCTCGGGCGAGGCGATCATTTCCCAGCCCGAGGAATGGTGCTCGCCGCACCAGAACTCGTCGTAGCCGAGGCGGTCCAGGTGCTCGACCAGGGCGATGTCGCGGCGGAATTGCAGGAACGGGTGCTCGTTCACCGGGTGGTGCGGGGCGAGGAAGGCGCCGAAGCCGAGGCGGGCCATGGAGGTCTCTCCTGGAATGGGTCTTTGTCGATAAAGCGTAGGCGGCGTCAGCCGCAAGGGCAAGCAGGGGCAGGGAAGGGCAGGAAGCCTCAGCTACCCCCTCATTTTTTTCTCTATGATTTCAATGGAGTAGCCTAGGCCTTCAGTAATAGCCTTACGCCTTGCCTCCCGGGGGCGCGTCTGGCCGCCTGCTGCACGTTGAGCCTGGGCAAAAAATGACAAGAACA
>JANXSA010000590.1 GCA_025352915.1 Rhodospirillales bacterium
TGTTCTTGTCATTTTTTGCCCAGGCTCAACGTGCAGCAGGCGGCCAGACGCGCCCCCGGGAGGCAAGGCGTAAGGCTATTACTGAAGGCCTAGGCTACTCCATTGAAATCATAGAGAAAAAAATGAGGGGGTAGCTGAGGCGCTGGGCGGCTGTGCTGGAGCAGTTCCCGAAGTATTTCCAGTAGGCGGTTATTTGCGCCAGGCGGCGCAGATGTTGTGGGCGGGCATTTCGGTGATCTCCGGGCCGGTGAGGCCGGCCTGGAGGGCCAGGGCGGCGACGGCTGCGAGGTCGCGCAGGCCCCATTCGGGGTTTTGGGCGCGCAGGCTGGTGTTGAATTCAGCGTTGCTGGGGGCGGTGGGGATGCCGGCCTGGATGTACGGGCCGTAGAGCAGGAGGGTGCCGCCGGGGGATAGGGTGCGCCCTGCCCCGGCGATCAGGCCCTTTGTGGCGGACCACGGGGCGATGTGGGTCATGTTGCAGGACAGGATGAGGTCGAAGGGGCCGGCGGGCCAGTCGGGTTGGGCGGCGTCCAGGGCGACGGCTGGGCGGATGTTGGGCAGGGCGGTGCACCAGGCGTCGATGCTGGCGCAGCGTTCGGGATCGGGGTCGGAGGGGTGGAATTCCAGGCCTGGCAGGGCGGTGGCGAAGTAGGCGGCGTGTTCGCCGCTGCCGCTGGCGATTTCGAGCAGGCGGCCGGTGGCGGGGGCGAGGCGGCGCAGGACGGCCAGGATGGGGTCGCGGTTGCGCAGGGTGGCGGGGGCGTGGTGGCGGGGGTCGGTCATGGCGGCATTTGCCGTGGTTTGGGCGCGCCCGTAAACCGAGGCAGCGACGAGGAGCGGCGAATGGGCGAGGCGGAGCGGGAGTTGCGGCGGCTGCTCGACATCATGGCCGCCTTGCGGGCACCGGTGGGCGGGTGCGCTTGGGATGTGCAGCAGGATTTCGACAGCATCGCGCCGTATACGATCGAGGAGGCTTACGAGGTGGCCGATGCCATCGCGCGGCGGGATTTTGCCGCGTTGCCGGACGAGTTGGGGGATCTGCTGTTCCAGGTGGTCTATCACGCGCGGATGGCGGAGGAGGCCGGGCTGTTCGGGTTTGCCGAGGTGGCGCGGGCGATTTCGGACAAGATGGTAAGGCGGCATCCGCATGTGTTTGGCGCGGCGGCGGCGCGCGATGCGGGGATGCAGCGGGTTGCCTGGGAGGCGCAGAAGAAGGCCGAGCGGGTGGCGCGGGCGGAAGGGGGGACCTTGGCGGGGATTCCGCTGGGGCTGCCGGCGTTGACGCGGGCGCATAAGCTGACGGCGCGGGCGGCTCGGGTGGGGTTTGACTGGCCGGATGCGGCGGCGGTGTTGGACAAGCTGGACGAGGAGGTGGCGGAGTTGCGGGCGGAACTTCCCGGAGCTGATCCGGCGCGGTTGCAGGATGAGGTGGGGGATTTGCTGTTTGTGCTGGCCAACCTGGCGCGCAAGCTGGAGCTGGACCCGGAGCAGTGTCTGCGCGCGGCGAATGCGAAGTTTGCCCGGCGGTTTGGTTTTATCGAGGCGGGGTTGGCGGCGCAGGGGCGGGAGGCCTCGGAGGCGTCGCTGGAGGAGATGGAGGCATTGTGGGTGGCGGCGAAGCGGGAGGAACGGGCGTGAAGGTCGGGGTGGTGGGGTTTGGGGCGTGGGGCAGGTTCCATGCGCGCGGCTGGGGGCAGGTTGCGGGCGCCGAGCTGGTTGGCATTTTGGCGCATGGCGATGGGTCGGCGGCGGAGGCGGCGGCGGAATTTGGCGGGGGGCGGGTGCATCGCTCGCTGGCGGCGCTGTTGGCGCGTGGCGTGGATGTGGTGGACATCGTGGCGCCGAATTATCTCCATGCCGGGATGGTGGTGGCGGCGCTGGAGGCTGGGTGCCATGTGGTGGTGGAGAAGCCGCTGGCGACCAGCGAGGAGGGGTTGGCCGCTATCCTGGCGGCGGAGCGGGCATCCGGAAAACTGGTCAGCGTGGTGCATGAGCTGCGGGTGAGCGAGCAGTGGGAGTTGATCCACCGGGAGATCGCAGGGGGGGCGATCGGGGTGCCGATGGCGGGGGTTTATTCGCTGTTCCGGCGGCCGTTTCGCGGGGGGAGCGGGGGGTGGCGGCATGATCCCGCGCGGGTGGGGTCTTGGGTGCTGGAGGAGCCGGTGCATTTTCTGGACCTGCTGCTGTGGTATTTTGCCGTGCATGGGGCGCCGGCGAGCGTGCAGGCGACGGCGACGCCGGGGGTGCTGGGGGGCAACGTGGCGATGACGGTGCGCTATGGCAGCGGGGCGTTTTTCACGGTGACGCAGTTGCTGGACGGGTTTGAGCATCATTGTGCGCTGGATATCGCCGGGACGGACGGGGCGCTGCGGTCGTGGTGGTCGGCGGGGGATGCCAGGGTGACGCAGAGCGATGCCGGGCTGTCGATCCGGCGCAGTGGGGCGGAGGCGGCGGAGACGATCCGGTTTGGGCGGTCGGGCGAGGTGTTCGAGTTGGTGGAGCATTTGCGGCGCAGCCATGCCGGGTTTCTGGCGGGGGTGAGCCCGATGCCGGCGGCGGAAGCGGCGCTGAGCGTGCGGGTATGTCTGGCGGCGGCGGAGTCGGTGCGGCTGGGCCGCGAAGTTCGGATCGGCTAGGCGCGGCGCCGGTCGAATTTGAACCGTTTTCGCATTAAATAAGTATCGATACTCAGCCGTCAAAATTGGCATGAGTATATTCCACGTCGCGTATTCTGCGGCGGGATTTCGTATGCAGTTCAACCATCAGAACGATCGACGCGGGGGCGCACGAATTTTTCCGCACGATTGGCCGATTGCCGCCCGAATGACCGTGCGGCCAGGGAGAATTGTCATGCGATCCACCACTTTGGCGTCTGCCGCATTGCTGGGCCTGTTGATGCTTGCCGGTTGCGGCCAGTCCACCGGCGACCGGGCGTTGAGCGGTGCCGGGATCGGCGCCGGGGTGGGCGCGCTGGGCGGCTGGATGGTGGGCGCGCCGGGGGCTGGTGCGCTGATCGGCGGGGCCGTTGGCGCCGGGGCCGGTGCGATCACCCGGCCCGACCAGATCAACCTTGGCCGGCCGGTCTGGCGCTGATCCGCCCTGCCCTCGCTGCGCCTGGCCTTGGCCACGACACCATCACACTTAAAAATGGAGAAACCGATGATCCCGTCCATGAACCGCATCGCCACCTGCACCGCCGCGATCGGGCTTGCCCTGCTGGCCGGCTGCACCCAGCCGGCGCCGGCGCCCGCCCCGGTCCGCCATGATGCTGCGACCAGCGGCCCGGAAGTCGCGGGCGCGTGGTACCAGGTCTATTTCGATACCGGCAGCGCCACGGTCAACGATCGCGGCCGGATGATCGGCAGCAGCGTCGCGCGGGTGATGGCGAGCAATCCGACCGCCCGGCTGACGGTGATCGGCCGGTCCGACCGGATGGGTGCGGCGCCGGACAACCTGGCGCTGTCGCGGCGGCGCGCCAATGCGGTGCGCGACATGCTGATGGCCAACGGTGTCGCCGGCGACAAGATCGATACCAGCTGGACCGGGGAAGCCCGGGCGGGCGCGCCGCCGGCGGATGATAGCGTCGATCCTCGCAACCGTGCGGTCGATGTGACGGTGATCTTGCCGCCCGCCTGATCCTGGCGCCCGCCTTATCCCTGCTGCGCGGCGGTCCGGACGGGCCGCCGCGTCCCTGCCGATCATTCATCTGGAATTCCTGTCATGATCCATCTTCGCGTGCTGCATCTCGCCGCTGCCCTGGTCCTCGCCACGGCACTGGGCGCCTGCACCACCTCCACCCGCACCACCGAGACCACCGGCCAGTACATCGACGACGCCGGGATCACCACCAGGGTCAAGGCGGCGATCTTCGGCGATGCCAGCCTCAAGACGATCGAGATCGGCGTCGAGACCTTCAAGGGCACGGTCCAGCTCAGCGGCTTTGTCAGCAACGAGGGCGTGAAGGCCCAGGCCGGGCGGGTTGCCGCGGGCGTGTCCGGGGTCACCGGGGTGCGCAACAGCCTGGTTGTGAAGTAGCGGGCGGCCTGCCGCCGGGGGGACCCGGCGGAAAGCTGTTGTTAACCCGCAGCGGCGATGCTGGGGCGATGAAATTGTCCCGCCGCGCCTTGCTGCTTGCCGCGCCGGCCGTGCTGTCTCGGCCGGCGCGCGCTGATTCGCCGGTGCTGCGGCTGGAACCGGCGATGGCGGGCATGGCGGCTTTGACCGGGCCGAGGATACGGCGGCCGCTATTGGTGCCCGCCAGTGCCGCCCGGCTGTGGAGCGGGCTGGAATGCGGTCGCGAGCGCCTGAGCGTGGCGCGCTTTGCCCAGGAAGACGGTGGTGCGGTGCTGGAATGGGCGGCGGTGGCGCTGGCGCTGGATGGCGAGGTGGCCTTGCTGGCGCTGGAGCCCTTGACGTGGCGTGCTACCAGCCCACGAGACAACGGCGGCGCACGGATGGCGACGCGGTTTTCAGCCACCGGCGACCGCAAGCAGGTGCTGTGGCGGCGCGAAGTCGCCGTGCCGGACGGCCCGACGCTGTGGCGGCGCGAGGCCTGGACCGATTATCTCGCCTGGACGCCGCCATGCGGGCTGGTGGATGCGCCGGTGCGGGCGGCGTTGCCGGGAACGCAGCAGCATATGGTGGCGCAGTGGCGGCGGCGGGCGGCGGCGCTGGTGCTGGCGGCGCCGCGCGCCTTGACGCTGGGGGTTTTGGCCGGGGCGGGGCTTCAGGCGGCGAGTTTCTCGCTGGCGGTCAGCGCCACGCCGTTGATGCGCCAGCCATCGGGGCCACGGATCATCGTGTAAAGCGCGAGCGCGGGGATGCCGTCGGGACCGATCAGCTCGACCTTCTGCACCAGGGCGCCGTCGATTTCGACGAGTTCGCCGAAATCGACCAGGCGGGGGCGATGGACCGGCGGATACAGCGTGCGGACCATGGCCATGAAGCGGTCCTGGGTTTCGAACATGCCTTGGATCATCGGGCTGGCCAGGGCGAAGGCGGCGGCATCGTCATGGCGGCGGAAGGCGTCGATCTGCGCTTCGATGGTGGCCTGGATGGCCGCGCGGTCGGCTTCGGGCACGGCGGCGGGTGCCGGGGCCGGCCAGGCCGCCAGCGCCAGCAGGATCAACAGCCACCGCACCGTGTTCATCACGGCCAATTTGAAGGCATAACCTGACATCGCCCAGCCCTCCGGATTGCTGGCGTTACGGGCGAGCCGGCCGGATGGATGCGGCGTCCTGGTCACTCAGCCGCCTCAGCCGCGCAGGGCCCGCTTGGCGATGCCGGCCAGGAAGCCCGAGGCATTTGGCAGGATGGCGTCGTTGAAGTTGTAGGCGTCGTTGTGCAGGTCGCGGCCGGGCGCGGACGGGCCGTTGCCGATCCAGACGAAGGCACCGGGCTTTTCGTGCAGGAACCAGGAGAAATCCTCGCCGGTCATGGCCGGGCGCAGGTCGGTGCGGACCGGAATGCCGGCCTCGGCGCAGGCTTCGACGGCGAGGGCGGCGTTGGGCTTGTGGTTGACCGTTGGGCCGATGCCGACGCTGACATCGACCAGGGCGCGCATGCCGAAGGTGGCGGCGATGCCGTTGGCGACGCGGGTGATGCTCTCGGTCAGCAGGTCGCGCACCTCGTCGCGGTAGAAGCGCTGGGTGCCGCGCATGGTGACCTTGGACGGGATCTGGTTGGCGGCGCGGCCGCCCTCGATGGTGCCGATGGTGACGACGGCGGTGTCCAGCGGATCGACGTTGCGGGCAACGATGGATTGCAGGGCGACCAGGAGGTGGCCGGCGGCGAGCATCGGGTCACGGGTGAGGTGCGGCAGGGCGGCGTGGCCGGCGAGGCCCTCCATGGTGATCTCGACGCGGCCGCCGCCGGCCATCACCGGGCCTTCATGGACCATCACCGTGCCGGCTTCCAGGCCCGGCCAGTTGTGGTAGCCGTAGATCGATTCCATGGGGAAGCGGTTGAACAGCCCGTCCTTGATCATGCTCATGGCGCCGCCGCCGCCCTCCTCGGCGGGTTGGAACACCAGGTGAACGGTGCCGGACCAGGTGCTGTCGCGCAGCAGCAGGGCGGCGGCGCCGAGCAGGCTGGTGGTGTGGCCGTCATGGCCGCAGGCGTGCATGACCCCGGGGGTGGTCGAGGCATAGTCGAGCCCGGTGACCTCGGTGATCGGCAGGGCGTCCATGTCCGCGCGCAGGCCGACGCTGCGGTTCGAGTTGCCGCGGGTGATGGTGGCGACCACGCCGTGGCCGCCGATGCCGGGGATGAAGGGGATTCCCAATTCTTTCAATCGCTCACAGACGAACGCTGAGGTGTTGCGTTCATTGAGCGAGAGCTCGGGATGGGCGTGCAGGTGCCGGCGCCAACCGGTCAGTGTCTCGGCGAGTTGCTTGTCCATCCTGCGAGCATTCCACTCCCGCGCGCCGATGGCCAGAGGGAAAGATCACGCGGGAAGGAAGGCAAGCGGTAGGAAGTCTTCTTTTTGTGAAC
>JANXSA010000599.1 GCA_025352915.1 Rhodospirillales bacterium
CGACGCGCTGGCCGCGATGGACGGCGTCGGCCTGGATTTCGATGCGGTCGGTGCCGTATTCGAGGCCGTAATCGAGGCCGATGACCTCGCCGGGGAGCTTGCCGCGCTTGCGCAGCATGACGAAGCCGCAGCCGAGCTTGAGGGCCAGGGGGGCGGCCATCAGGAAGCCGCGGGATTCGATGCCGGCGACGAGGTCGGGCTGGTAGGCGCGGACGACGCGGGCGAGGCGGCCCATGGCGACCTGCCAGGCGTCGGCGTCACGCAGGAGGGTTGAGATGTCGTAGAACAGGATGCCCGGCTTGGGGAAATCGGGGATGCCGCGGATGTGGTCCTTGAGGTCCATGCGCGGGGGGCTCCTTTTTTGGGCGGGTGCGGGGGTGGCTGTATAGCGCGGTGTTGCGTTGCGGCAAATTCGGCGCCACATGCGGGGGATGTCGCGCATTCCGGTTGCCGTGTTGATTTTTCTGGTGGGCTTTGTCGCCTATGTCGGCGTTGTGGTGGCGCTGGCGGACCATGTGCTGGGGCTGCACTGGGCGGTGCAGGCGGGGTATTTCGTGGTGGTGGGGACGGTTTGGGCGTGGCCGGCGCGGGCGCTGATGTTTTGGGCGGCGCGGCCGTTGATGTAGGAGGAGATCAGCTCGCGCGGCAGGGTGGCGGCGCGGGCGAGGTCGGATTGATTCCACTCGCGGGTATGCAGCGCCAGGCGCAGTGTGCGGGCGAGGTCTTCGCGGTCCTGCAGGTCGGATTTCTTGGTCACCTGCGCGGTGTGCCCCCGTCGGTCACATTATGGGGGCAAGCGTGACGATGGTGGCGCGGTTGTCAAGGAAAGCGGGAATGGTCGGAGTGAGAGGATTCGAACCTCCGGCCCCTGCGTCCCGAACACAGTGCTCTACCAGGCTGAGCTACACTCCGGCTGAGCGGCGTATAGCGGTCCCTTGGTGTGACGGCAAGCGGGGGGCTGACGGCAAGCGGGGGGCTATAGGCGTTGTGCCGCGCCGGGGACGGGGATGGGGGCGGGCAGGGCGGCGAGGCGGGCGAGGATGGCGGGAACGCCGGCATGGACCTCGAAGAGCTGGCGCACCTCGGGGCGGGCGAAGCCTTGGGCGATGGCGGTGTCGATGGCGGCGACCAGGGGGGCGGCGGAGCCCAGGATATCGCAGACCAGGATCGGCTTGGCGTGCAGGCGGAGTTGGCGCCAGGTGATGATCTCGACGGTTTCGTCCAGCGTGCCGAGGCCGCCGGGGAGGGTGACGAAGGCGTCGGCGCGGTCGAACATGGCGGTTTTGCGGGTGTGCATGCTGTCGGTGATGATGAGGTCGCTGACGCCGTCATGGGCGACTTCCTGGCGGCGGAGGAATTCGGGGATGACGCCGGTGACCGGGCCGCCGGCCGCCAGTGCGGCGTTGGCGACGACGCCCATCAGGCCCATCTGGCCGCCGCCATAGACCAGGCGCCAGCCGGCGTGGGCGATGCCGTGGCCGAGTGCGGCGGCGGCGGCGCGGAAGGCCGGGGCGGTGCCGAGGCTGGAGCCGCAGAACACGGCGACTGATTGGATGTGCGACATGGTGTTTTCCGCTTGATGATGCGCCGCTTGATGATGCGCCGCTTGGTGATGAGATGGGGGCTCGGGGTGGCGTAGCCGGGATTCGCGCGGCTGGTAAGGCGCACGCGAATGTGATGGCGGCGGGGTTTGGCGGCGGCGCGGGATTCGGATGCAGTTCGTTAAATTCTCTTGTAGGATCGGGGGGCGAAATGCTTCCGTCCTTGCAGCACCGCGGCGATCGGTGGCCAACATTCTGGGGACGATTGGTAGACCATGAAAAATTTGATCGTGAAGGCCACGCTGCTGGCCGGGCTTGTTGCTGGCATCTCAGGCGTTGCCTGGGCGCAGGGTGCCGCCGATGCGGTGGCGCAGCGCCAGGCGGGGTTCAAGGCCATTGGGGCGGCGACCGGCGAAGTGAAGAAGGTGATGGACGCCGGCGGCGACCTTACCAGCGTGGCGGCCAAGGCGGCCGAGATCAGCGCGTTTGCCAAGCGGATTCCGGCCCTGTTTCCGGCCGGGAGCGGCGCGGAGAGCGGCGCCAAGACACGCGCGCTGCCGGCGATCTGGGAGAACAAGTCGGATTTCGACGCCAATGCCGGCATGTTGGGCACCGCGGCCGACAAGCTGGAGATGGCGCTGAAGGCGAACGACAAGACGGCGACCGCGGCGGCGTTCACCGCCATGACCGGTCAGTGCGGCGCTTGCCACCGGCCGTATCGCGCGCCGCAATAAGCGACGCCGAAGCGATCTGGCGGCCGGGTGCGCAGGTGCCCGGCCGTTGGCGTTTTTAAAGCTTGGTGACGATCAGCCAGACCGCCACGGCGGCGGCGGCCAGCACGGCCAGGGCGAGCAGGGGGCTGCGCATACGCGGCTGCTTGGTTGCGGCCGGCAGGCGTTTCTTGCCGGTGATCATGGGCGGCACCAGGTAATGGCGCTTGAGCACCGCGTAGCTGATGAGGGCGAACAGGTGGGCGGCGATCATGAGCTGGATCGCGGTGAACACCAGGCGGTGTTGGGACAATGCCCAGGCGCCCCAGGCACTGCCGACGAGGTGGTTTAGCGGGCCCTCGACGAAGCTTTCCTCGTCGGACGCCAGCATGCCGGTGCTGACCTGGGCCAGCAGCAGCAGCAGCATCGCCAGCACCATCCAGCCGCCGGCGGCGTTGTGGCCGACTTGCGTGTCCGGTTCACGCTTGGTCATCTGCATCAGGTGGGTGACGGCGTGGAACGGGTTGCCGAGGAAATGGCTGAAGCGCGCCGTCTCGCTGCCGATGAAGCCCCAGACGATGCGGAACAGCAGCAGCACCAGGATGGCCTCGCCGGACCACATGTGCACGCGCATGCTGTTGAAGAACTCGACGCTGGTCCAACTGATGAGCAGCAGCACCAGCAGGGTCCAGTGGAACAGCCGCACCGGGCCGTCCCAGACGCGCATCGGCAGCATCAGGCTGGGTTTCGGTGGCGCGCCGCGTGGAGGGGCAGGCGTGCTCGTGGGGGATGCCATCGTCGTCTCCTGCGGCGGAATGTGCGTGTCGTGGTACCGAATTTGCAGCATTCATCGCGGGATGCCTAGATTTGCGTCTTGGGGCCGGGCGCGCTGCGGCGGCCTTGGTTCCTTGGAGGCGCTGGAGATGGCCACACCCCTGCCGGACGGCCATACGCCTGCCCCCGCAGGGAGCAACGCGGTGCTGCGCGGCGTGGTGCTGGGCGTGGCCGGGCTCGGCGTGCTGGCGGTGGCGGCGTGGCTTGGGCTGCGCGAGCCGGCGCCGCCGGTCGCGGTGCCGGGGCCGGTGGCAATACCGGCACCGGCCGTCGCGCCGCCATCATTGCCGATGGCGCGGCTGCCGGTGGCGTCCGCACCGCCGGCCGCGGTGCCGCCAGTTTCGGCACCGGCTCCGGCGGCACCAGTTCTGGCCGTACCAGTTCCGGCCGCACCAGTTCCGGCCATCTCGGCCCCGGTCCCTGCCCCGGTCCCTGCGACCTCCGCCGCGGCGACGGCTGAGCCGCCGCGGTTCGACATCGTGCGGGTCAATCCGCAGGGTGGCGCGGTGATCGCCGGGCGCGCGGCGCCGGGGAGCGAGGTGATCCTGCGCAGCAATGGGCACGAGATCGGCCGCACCCGGGCCGATGCCCAGGGGCAATGGGTGCTGGCGGGTGCCGCACCTCTGGCGCCGGGGACACATGAAATCACGGTGGCTTCGCGTGATGCCAGCGGGCGCGAGACTGCCGGCGCGGCCACGGTGCTGGCGGAGGTCGCCGCGCGGACGGCACCGGTGGCGTCGGCCTCGCCGGCATCATCCGCACCGGCATCATCCGCGCCTCTGGTGGTGCTGACCACGCCGCAAGGCGCGCCGACGTTGTTGCAAGGTCCGGCGCGGGCGGCGGGGCCGGCGCGGCTGGGGCTCGACCTGGTCGATTATGACGACGCCGGTGAGATCCGCTTTGCCGGCACGGCGCCAGCCGGGGCGTTGGTGCGCGTCTATGTCGACGATGGCTTCGTGGGCGAGGCCATTGCCGGGGCCGACGGGCGCTGGGCGCTGGTGCCGGGCAGCCGGGTGGCCCAGGGCGAGCACCGGCTAAGGCTGGACCAGATGGACCCGGCCGGCCGCGTGGTCACCGCGCGCATCGCGCAGCCGTTCCAGCGCGCCGCGGTGGCGGCAGCTTCGGCCGGCGGCCAGCGCGTGGTGGTGCAGCCGCGGCAGAACCTGTGGCGGATCGCGCGCCAGGCCTATGGCCAGGGGGTGCGCTATACTGAAATCTTTGCCGCCAACCGCGATGTGATCAGCGATCCCTCCCGCATTTATCCGGGGCAGGTTTTTACGGTGCCGGTGCGGCCTTGAGGGAGGCGAGCGGAAGGTAAGGGAAGGTCTTCTTTTTGTGAACAAAAAGAAGCAAAAAAACTTTATCCGATGGCTTTGGGCCAAATTATGAAGTGGGGGCGGACTGCCAAAACCGATTCCACCTGGCGAGGGCAATGGATGAAGTTTTTTTGCTTCTTTTTGTTCACAAAAAGAAGATTCTTCCTGCCGCTTGTCTTTCAACCTTCCATCCGCTGCGGCGCTTCCATCCCGATTTCAGCCATCAGGTCCAGGTAGGGGCCGAGGGCGAGCAGGAACAGTGTCACGTCGGTCAGCAGGCTTTCGGCGGTGGTTGGCATTTCGACCTTGCTGGCGCTGAGCAGTGCCACCCGGTGATCGGCCAGCAGGTCGGAGCGCCAGCCTTCCGGCAGGGTGGCGGGCAGCGAGCGCAGGGCTGCCAGCACTGCCTGGCGCTGTGCGGTTGCCTGGGCGGTGACGGCGCGGCCGCGGACGACCGGGCCGGTGGTGCGCGCGGTGCTGGGCACCCGTCCGATCACGGCTTGGAGCGATAATTCACCCAGCGCGTTGTCCGGGCCGCTGGTGCGCAGGCTTGCCGCCACCTGGCAGCCGCGCCAGGCGATCTCGAAGCGCGGCAGGCTTTCGGGGGTGGCCAGCGCCAGCCGGCCATCGAGACCGACGGCGAAGGGGCCGAGCTGGAACGGGGCATCGAAGGGCATGCAGGCACTCCCGGGCCGGTGGTGCGGCGATCTTGCCGGGCGGGGATGAAGCATCCATAAACGGCGGTGTTCAAACCCGGATGCGCGCCGGCTGTCCGCCCCGTGGTACTAGCGTGTGGCGCGGCTTTCCCGCATTCCCTGCTATCCCGCCCCCTGCCATCCCAAACTATCCGAGGCGTTTTGCCATGTCGCTCGTCGCTTCCTTGCAGATGGTCCTGTCGCTGCCGCATCCGGCGGGGCGCCCGTTTATCATCGGCGGCGCGGTGGCGGTGGTCGCCGGCGCGGTCTTTGCGCCATGGCTGGTCTGGCTGGGGGCGGCGTTCATGCTGTTCTGCCTGTATTTCTTTCGCGACCCCGAGCGGGTGGCGCCGGACCGGGAGGGCGTGCTGGTGGCGCCGGCGGATGGGAGGGTGGTGTCCGTGGTGATGGCGGTGCCGCCGGGGGAATTGGAAATGGGGTCCGGCCCGCGCTGGCGGGTGGCGATCTTCCTGTCGGTGCTGGATGTGCATGTGAACCGGGTGCCGATCGACGGCACGGTGACGCGCATCGCCTATCGCCACGGCAAGTTCCTCAATGCCAGCGTCGACAAGGCCAGCACCGATAATGAGCGCAACGCACTGGCGATCCGGCTGGCCGATGGGCGCGAGATCGCGGTGGTGCAGATTGCCGGGCTGATCGCGCGGCGCATCCTGTGCGATGTGCGCGAGGGCGACGCGGTGCGCACCGGGGCGCGCTTTGGCATCATCCGGTTCGGCAGCCGCACCGATCTTTATTTGCCCGAGGGGGTGCTGCCGCTGGTCTGCGAGGGCCAGTTGATGATCGGTGGCGAGACGGTGATCGCCGAACTGGAAGGCATGCGATGAACGAGCCGGAGGCGCTGGCGGGTGGGCGGGTGACGGCGGGGGAGCGGATGCGCCAGTTGCAGCGCCGGCTGCGCCCGCGCGCCCGGCCGCGTTTCAGCGGGCTTTCGTTCAACCGGATGATCCCCAACATCCTGACGATGATCGGGCTGTGCGCCGGGTTGACCGCGATGCGCTTTGCGCTGGAGGGGCGGTTTGCGGCGGCGGCGGGGTCGATCGTGGTGGCGGCGTGTATCGACGGGCTGGACGGGCGGATTGCCCGGCTGTTGAAGGCGACGTCGCGCTTTGGGGCGGAGTTCGACAGCCTGGCGGATTTCCTGTGCTTCGGGGTGGCGCCGGGGTTTGTGCTTTACTTGTGGTCATTGCAGGCGCTGGGCGGGTTTGGCTATGTGCCGTGTTTGATGTTCGCGGTGTGCATGGCGCTGCGGCTGGCGCGGTTCAACGCGGCGCTGGATGCCGGGCCGCACCCTGCCTACACCTATAATTTCTTCACCGGGGTGCCGGCGCCGTGCGGGGCCGGGGTGGTGATGTTCCCGCTGTTCCTGGGGCTGGAGGGGCAGGCGCAGGGCTGGGAGTGGCTGGTGAAGCTGTCGCAGTTTCCGCCGCTGATCGCCGCGATCCTGATTGGCACGGCGCTGCTGCTGGTGTCCACGCTGCCGGTTTGGAGCTTCAAGAACTTCAAGGTGCCGAGCGCCTATGTGCTGCCGCTGCTGCTGGGGGTGGGGCTGTATGCGGCGCTGCTGGTGGCCGAGCCCTGGGCGGCGCTGGCCGGGGTTGGCATTGTGTATCTTGGGATGCTGCCGTTCTCGCTGCGTAGCTATCGGCGGTTGAAGCGGGAGGCGGAGGCGGGAAGTTGAAGCAGTTCTTTTTTGAAAAAAAGAACCAAAAAACTTTTATCCATAAGGCAAATGGATAAAGTTTTTTTGCTTCTTTTTGTTCACAAAAAGAAGATTCTTGCTTGAGGGAGCTAGCGATGCGCGACACCACCGAGATCCACGCCTGGCACGCCCATGTCTATTTCGACCCCGAGGATCGCGCCGCGGCGCTGAAGCTGCGCGAGGCGATCGGCGCGCGCTTTCCGGCCACCGTGCTGGGGCGCTGGCACGCCGTGCCGGTGGGGCCGCATCCGCGGGCGATGTATCAGATTGCGTTTGGGCTGGAGCTTTTCCCGACGCTGGTGCCATTCCTGGCGCTGAACCGGACGGGGCTGACCGTGCTGGTGCATCCCGAGAGCGGCCGGCCGAAGGATGATCACCTGAAGCATGCGATGTGGCTGGGCGAGGTGCTGGCCTTGAAGGGCGATATGCTGCCGGAGACCGAATGATGAGCAGTCCGGAGATCGAATGGCGCCGGCTGCGCGCTGACCAGCTGCGCGAGATGGCGCGGGCGGATGCGATGGTGATCCTGCCGCTGGGTGCGATCGAGCAGCATGGGCCGCATTTGCCGGTGGAGGTCGATTCGCGGCTGGGCGAGGAAGTGGCGCTGCGCACCGCGCGGGTGCTGGCGGAGCGCGGGCAGAAGGTTTTGGTGCTGCCGATGTTCTGGCCCGGCGTTTCGGAGCATCACATGAGCTTCGGCGGCACGATCACGCTGGGCTTTGCCACCTATCACGCGGTCATCGAGGATATCTGCCGCTCGGTGCTGCGCCACGGGTTTCGCCGCATCGTGCTGCTGAACGGGCATGGCGGCAACGAGAACGGGCTGCGAGTGATCACCGATGAGCTGACGCCGAAGCTGGGGGTGCCGATTGTCGAGTTCACCTACTGGTATGCTGCGGCCGAGGCGATTGCCGGGATTCTGGAGACGCAGAAGGGGCTGTTGCACGCCTGCGAGGCGGAGACGGCGATGATGATGGCGGTGCGGCCGGAGCTGGTGGCCGAGGACCGGATCGGCATGGCGAAGGTGAATTATACGGGGGATGTCGAGGATGTCGTCGGCGGCGGGGTGTATCGCTGGCGGGCGATCGGGGCGCGCTCGTCCTCCGGGGTGATCGGCAATCCTGACGCCGCCAGCCCGGCCAAGGGAGTGCGGCTGTTCGATGCGATTTCGACCACCCTGGCCGACAAGCTGGGCAATCCGGCGCTGTGGGACCTGCCGTGGGATGCGGCTCGGGTAACTTGACATGACCGAGGACGCGCAGCTTCGGCGCACGCTGACGCTCGGGCCGCTCATTCTCTATGGCCTGGGCGTGATCGTCGGCGCCGGGATCTACGTGGCGATCGGCGCGGTGATCGACCGGGCGGGCACGGCGGCGCCGTTGTCGTTTCTGGCCGCCGGGCTGGTCGCGGCGGCCAGCGGGCTTTGCTACGCCGAGCTTGCCGGGCGGTTTCCCGAGGCGGCAGGGGCGGCGGCGTATGTGCGGCATGGGTTTGGGTCGGACCGGCTGGCGCTGCTGACCGGGCTGGCGCTGGCCGCCGCCATCGTGGTTGCCGCCGCCTCGATCGCGTCCGGTGCGGTGCAGTATCTCGGGTTATTGCTGCCGCTGCCGGCGTGGCTGTTGATCGTGCTGGGGGTCGTGCTGTTCACGGTGGTCGCGGCGGTGGGCGTGCGCGAGAGCGCTTACCTGGCGGCCGGCATCGGCGCGCTGGAAGTGCTCGGCCTGCTGGCCGCGACAATCAGCGGCTTTGCCAGCGCGCCTACGGTCGACCTCGCCGGCATGGTGCCCGCCGACCGTGCGGGGTGGAGCGGGGTGACGGCCGGCGCCTTCATCGCCTTGTTCGCCTTCATCGGCTTCGAGAGCCTGGCCAATATGGGCGAGGAGGTGCGCGACCCGCACCGCACCCTGCCGCGCGGCATCATCGGCGCGATCGGCGCGAGCCTGGTGCTCTACCTTGCCGTTTCGGTGGCCGCGGTCGCCGGCGGGCGCGAACCGGCATCCTTGGCGGCGCTGTTCGGTGGGCTCGGCGCGAGCGTCTTCGCGGTGGTGGGGGCGCTGGCGGTGGCCAACGGCGTGCTGGTGCAGATCATGGTCCTGGCGCGCCTGTTCTTCGGCGTGGCCCGACGCCATCAGTTGCCGGCGATACTGGCGCAGGTGCATCCGCGCACCCGCACGCCGGTGGCCGCCACCGTGCTGGCGGGCGGGCTGGTGCTGGCGATGGCCGTATTCCTGCCGTTCGAGCGGCTGCTGACGCTGGCCAACGTGATCACGCTGCTGATTTTTGCCCTGGTCGACATCGCGCTGTGGCGGGTACAGCGCGCGTCGCCGGCTGAGCCGGGGCGGTTCGCCGTGCCGCATTGGCTGCCGCTGGTGGCGGCCGCGCTGGCCTTGGCGCTGGTGGCGGCCGAGTTGATCGCTTGACGAAGCCGCGCGGGCTTCCCTCAATGCCGGCATGAACCATTTTCGTCCCCTGCCGGTCTGGCGCTCGCTGATGTATGTGCCGGCGCATGTCGAGCGCTTCATCGAACGGGCGCATACTCGCGGCGCCGACTGCATCCAGCTTGACCTGGAAGACAGCGTGCCGCCGTCCGAGAAGGCCGCCGCGCGCGCCAATCTTGCCAGTGCGGCGCGGCGGGTGCGGCGCGGGCCGAACGATGTGCTGGTACGGATCAATGCGCCCTTGTCGCTGGCGGTGCCGGATGTCGAGGCGGCGGTGGGGCCGGATGTCGACGGGCTGATCATCACCAAGGCGCGCGGGCCGGACCACATTAAGCTGCTGGACGAGTTGGTCAGCGAGCGCGAGGCCACGGCCGGACTGCCGGAAGGGCACACCTGGTTCTATATCCTGGTCGAGACGCCGGAGGCGCTGCCGCATGCCGAGGCGATCGCGCGGGCCAGCCGGCGCTGCATCGCGCTTAGCCTGGGGGCGGAGGATTTCGCCCTTGCCCTGGGGGCCGAGCCGACCGAGGAGGCGCTGTCGCTGGCCAAGGGGATGGTGCTGCACGCCGCCCGCGCCGCCGGGGTGATGCCGCTGGGGCTGACCGGCACGCTGGCCGGGTTTGGCGATGTCGAGGCCTTCGCGGCGATGGCGCGGCGGTCGCGGGCGCTGGGCTTCGAGGGGGCGTCGTGCATCAACCCGGTGCAGGTTGGGCCGTTGAACACGGCGTTCTCGCCGGGCGAGGCCGAGATTGCCCATGCCAGGCGGGTGATCGAGATCGACCGCCAGGCCGCCGCCGAGGGGCGCGGGGCCGTCGCGCTGGACGGGCGGATGATCGATGTTCCCGTGGTGCGGCGGGCCGAGCGGCTTTTGGCGCGGGCTGAGGCGATCGCGGCGCGAGTGGCCTGACGCAGCAGCCGTCAGGTCATGCCGGTGGCGATATTGTCCAGCGTCTCGTGTTTCAACACCACGATCTCGGCGTTGTTGGGGATTTCGATCAGCTGTTCCGCCTTGAAGCGCGACAGGGTGCGGCTGATCGTCTCGATGGTCAGGCCGAGATAATCGGCGATATCGCTGCGGGTCATCGGCAGGTGGATGCGCTCCTTCGCGCCGTCCGGGGCGTGGCCGGCGCAATGCGGCAGCAGGTTGGCGCGGGCGATCAGGAAGGATGCCAGCCGCTCGCGCGCGGTCTTGCGGCCCAGCAGCAGCATCTGCTCCTGCGCCACCACCAGCTCGTTTGACGCGACCTCCAGCAGCTTTTTCTCCAGGGCGGGGAAATCATCGAGCAGGGCGCGCAGCTTGGGGCGGTTGAAGCGGCAGATCCGCACCGTGTCCAACGCCTCGGCGCTGAAGGCATAGGAGCTGGAAACCGCGAGGCCGAGGAAGTATCCGATCGCAGCAAAGCCGGTAACCTGGCGGCGCCCGTCGGGCAGCAGCTTGAACAGCTTGGCGGTGCCCGCCGTGACGTTGAAGAAGTGTTCGGCCGGGTCGCCTTCCTGGATGAAGGTATGGCCGGGCTGAACCGTGACGGTTACCGCCGCGGCACCCAGGCGCTCAAGATCAGCATCGCTAATGACAGAACAGACGCTGAACGGCCTAGCCTGGCAGTGCAAGCACACATTCCGATCGCGGTGCGCGTCAATCACGAGGGGCCGGGACCGGATCATTGCGGTCATGTGCGCTCCTGGCGGCCCGTATCAAGCCCACCTAATGAAGCAACACACTACACCGGGAACATACTCGGCGCGAACCAATATTTCGCAGGCGACAATTACAGGCTTTGATCTGGGTCAAGGATATAGTGCCCGGCCGGACGCAATCTGCGGCAATGCCTGAGGGTGCTGCCCAAATTCCCGGCCTGCGTTGCGAGGAACTGCCCCCCGACCTCGCGGGGACGGTGTATCCGCTGCTGCGCGAGGCAATTCCCGGCTTGTTGCTGCCGGCCTGGCTGCGCTTCGCCCGCCGCGCCAGCGGACCCCGCCGCGCCGGGCAATCCGGCATCATGGTGGTGCGCCGCGCGCCGCGGCCGATGCCGTGCGGCCTGTTCATCTGGCGGCGCGACGACGACCTGGAACACGGCGCGGTGCTGGTCGCCGAACATCTCGTGGCCATCGACCTGCTGGACCCCGAACCGGTAACGGCCGCCTTGGTGCAGGAGCTTGAAGCACTGGCCAAGCGCCTGGGCTGTGGCGGCATCCGCACCATGATCATCCGCCCCGACGCGCCGATCGCCGCCCAGCTCCTGGCCGCGGGCCACGCCAAGGACGGGGCGGCGATGTTCAAGCCGATGGAAAACCAGCGGGATCATAGCCCGCCGGCCAAGCCAAGACCGAAGCGCCACTAGCCTGCCGTTTTGGCTCCCGGCGCCGCGCCGGTATAGTCGGCGTCTGAATCTCGCCGGGACCACGGGTTTGCCCTCTTCTTCCGCGCCTGACGCCGCCGAACGCCTGTTGGCCCGCCACCTCGCCGCGTTTGGCGGGGTCACCGTGCTGGTATTGGGCGATGTGATGCTGGACCGCTACGTGCACGGCGAGGTGCGGCGCATTTCGCCCGAGGCGCCGATCCCGGTGCTGCGCGCCCGCACCCGACGCAGCGTGCTGGGCGGTGCCGGCAACGTCGCCGAGAACGCCGCCGCCCTCGGTGCCCGCGCCGTGCTGGTCGGGCTGGTCGGCGACGATGCCGCCGCCGCCGAGGTCACCGCCGCCATCGCCGGGCGCTTCGGCGACGGGCTGGTGCGCGTGCCCGGCCGCCCGACGACGGTCAAGACCCGCTTCATGTCCGGCGGCCACCAATTGCTGCGCCTGGACGAGGAGGAGGGCGATCCTGCCCCGCCGGAAGCCGAGGCCCGCCTGCTCGACGCCTTCCGCGCCGCGTTGCCAAGTGCGGATGTCGTGGTGCTGTCCGACTATGAAAAGGGCGTGCTGTCCGACGCCGTACTGCGCGGCGCCATCGACGCCGCGCGCGAAGCCGGAAAGCCCGTCGTGGTCGATCCGAAACGGGCGCATTTCGCGGCCTATGCCGGCGTCACCGTGATCACGCCGAACGTGCTGGAAGTGACCCGCGCCACCGGTCTGTCCGCGGAGGACGATGCCGGCGCGGCGGCGGCCGGGGTGGCCGCGCTGGCCCAGGCCGGCGCCGAGGCGGTGCTGGTCAAGCGCTCGGAAAAGGGCCTGACCCTGGTGCGCCGGGGCCAGGCGCCGCGCCACGTCCCTACCCGCGCCGTGGCGGTGGCCGATGTGTCCGGCGCCGGCGACACGCTGGTCATCGCCTTCGCCCTCGCACTCGCCGTCGGCGCCGAAATGCCTGACGCCGCCCTGCTGGCCAATGTCGCCGCCGGCCTGGCGGTGGCAAAACCCGGCACCGCCACGGTCAGCCGCGCCGAACTCGCCGCCACCCTGCACCGCGAGGAAGTGCTGGCGATCGATCGCAAGGTGATGGAGCTGGACGCGGCGCTGGCGCAGATCGCGGCCTGGCGCGGGCGCGGGGAGAAGGTGGGGTTCACCAATGGGTGCTTCGACCTGATCCATCCGGGCCATGTCCGCCTGCTGGCCGCCGCGCGGGCGCAATGCGACCGGCTGGTGGTTGGGCTGAACAGCGATGACTCGGTCAAGCGGCTCAAGGGGCCGGACCGGCCGGTGCAGAACGAGGCGGCGCGGGCGACCGTGATGGCCAGCATGGCCTCGGCTGACCTAGTGGTGATCTTCGAGGAAGACACCCCCGAACGGCTGATCCGTGCCATCGTGCCGGACGTGCTGATCAAGGGGGCCGACTACACGATTGACCAGGTGGTCGGCGCGGATATCGTCCAGGCCGCCGGCGGGCGGGTGGCGCTCATTCCTCTGGAGGCCGGGCACAGCACAACAGGGACGATCAAAAGGATCAACGCAGGGGGGTAGAAAGATTCTTCTTTTTGTGAACAAAAAGAAGCAAAAAAACTTCATCCATTAGGCTGCGGCCGCCAACCCAACCTCCACCGATCTTCTCGCCCGTCAGAATCGGATAAAGTTTTTTTGCTTCTTTTTGTTCACAAAAAGAAGACTTTACTTCCTTAACTCCATCTGGATAGGCCCGTCCCGCCGTCCATGTGTAAACTGGTCCACCATCGCGCTGCCACTGTCCATCAGCCGATCGGCCGGGCCTTCCCAGACGATGCGGCCCTTGTGGATCATCGCGGCCCGGTCGCCGATGCGTTTGGCGCTGGCCATGTCGTGGGTGATGGCGATGGCGGTCGAGCCCATTCGCTTCACTTGTTCCACGATCAGCCCGTCGATCACCGCGCCCATGATCGGGTCCAGCCCGGTGGTTGGTTCGTCGAAGAACAGGATGTCCGGCGCGGCGGCGATGGCGCGGGCCAGCGCCACCCGCTTCTGCATGCCCCCGGACAACTCGGCCGGCGACAGGTCGCCCACGCTGGCCGCCAGCCCGACCTGCGCCAGCACTTCGTCCGCCCGTCGGCGCGCTTCGGCCCGGGTGGCCTTCTTTTGCGCCAACAATCCGAAGGCGACGTTGTCGGCCACCGAGATGCTGTCGAACAGGGCGCCGTTCTGGAACAGCATGCCGATGCCGGCCCGCACCGCTTCGCGTTCGTGCGGCGGCAGGCGCAGCACGTCCTGGCCGTCGATCTCGATGCTGCCGGAATCCGGTTCGATCAGGCCGAGGATGCACTTGATCAGCACCGACTTGCCCGAGCCGGAGCCGCCGATCACCACCATCGAGGTGCGCGGCATCACATCGAGGTCGATGCCGTCCAGCACCAGCTTGTCGCCAAAGCGCTTGGTCACCCCGCGCAGGCGGATTTTCGGAGTTTCTGTCACTTGGTGAAGAACATCTCGGTCAGCACGTAATCCAGCGCCAGGATCAGCACCGAGGCGGTTACCACCGCCGAGGTAGTCGCGGCCCCCACGCCCTGGGCCCCGCCGCGGCTGTTATAGCCCTGGTAGCAGCCCATCAGGGTGATGACGAAGCCGAACACCGCGGCTTTCACCAGGCCGGAGATCACGTCCCCGGCCTCCATGAACCGCATCGTGTCGGCCAGATAAGTGATTGGGTTGAAGCCCAGCTTGGCCACCGCGATGATGAACCCGCCCATCACGCCCAGGATATCGGCCACCACCACCAGCATCGGCAGCGCCACCACCCCCGCGAGCAGGCGGGGTGCCACGAGGTATTTCATCGGGTTGGTGGACAAGGTCGTCAGCGCGTCGATCTGGTCGGTCACTCGCATGGTGCCGATCTCCGCCGCCATCGCCGCCCCAACCCGTCCGGCCACCATCAGCCCGGCCAGCACCGGGCCAAGCTCGCGGGTGATCGACAGCACCACCAGCGAGGCGATCGCGCTGTCGGCGGAGAAGCGGGACAGCCCGATGGAGGATTGCAGCGCCAGCACCATGCCGGTGAACACCGCGGTCAGCGCCACCACCGGCAGCGAGAAAAAGCCGATCTCCACCAGCGCCCGCAGGAAGGCACGCCCATAAAATGGCGGGCGCACGATATGCGACAGGCCAAGTGCTGCGAACACCGCCACCCGCCCGGTCGCGGCACAGGCGCCGAGCACCAAGCGCCCGATCGCCGCGACAAAGTGGAGCACCGCGTTCAAGACGACCACACCCGATGATACCGCCGCCCCAGGCTGGTCAGCACCTCGTACCCATTAGTGCCGGCGGCCGCGGCGACGTCGTCCACCGGCCGCGACGGCCCGATCAATTCCAGCCAGTCGCCTTCGCGCAGGCCCGGCCGGTCGGTGGCGTCGAATGTGGTGAGGTCCATGGACACACGCCCTACCAGCGGCACCGGGGCGCCGTCAAAGACCGCGTGCCCGCGCCCGGAATGGCTGCGCAACCAACCATCGGCATAACCGACGCCGATTGTGGCGATCCGGCTCGGCCGCGCGGCAACCCAGGTGCTGTTGTAGCCGACGCTCGCACCGAGGGCGACATCGCGCAGCGCCAGCACCCGCGCCATCAGCCGCACCACCGGCCGCATCGGGTTCGGCTGCTCCGGAATCGGGTTGATGCCATACAGCGCCGCCCCCGGCCGCGCGAGGTCGGAGGCATAGCCAGCCCCCAGGAACATCCCGGACGAGTTGGCGAAGCTGCGCGGCACCGTCGGAAAGGCGGCACAGGCGGCGGCGAAGCGGTCGCGCTGCACGGCATTCATCGGGTCGCCGGCGACCTCGCTGGCCACCAGATGCGTCATCACGTAGCGCAGCTCGATACCGTCCAGCAGGTTTGGATCGGCCATCTCCCCACCATCCAGCCCCAGCCGGTTCATCCCGGTGTCGACATGCAGCAGCGCCGGCAACCGTCGCCCGAGCCGTCGCGCCAGCCCGCCCCAGCGCGCGATCTCGCCCGGCGTGCCCAGCACCGGCAGGATATCATGCGCGACGAAACCACCCTCGCTGCCAGGAGCAATCCCGTTCAGCACCGCCACCATCGCCCCCGGCACCAGGGCACGAATGGCCACCGCCTCGGACAAATGCGCGGTAAAGAAATGCCGGCACCCCGCCGCATGCAGCGCCGGCGCCACCTGTGCCGCACCCAGCCCATAGGCGTCGGCCTTCACGACGCCGGCCACCGGACCGCCGGGATGCAACACTCCCAGCGCTCGCCAGTTCGCGACGACCGCCGCGAGATCGACTTCCAGCCGGGCCAGCGCGGTGTCGGATTCGATCATCGCCGCGGGGGGCATCAAGGAAGTCTTCTTTTTGTGAACAAAAAGAAGCAAAAAAACTTTATCCGTTCAGGAAGAGAAAATTCGAAATATAGCGCGCCGGAACCCTGTGCTGCATTCGGCAGGAGAGCCGAACGCAAACGATCAAAGTTTTTTTGCTTCTTTTTGTTCACAAAAAGAAGACCTTTCCTGACAGAAACTCAACGCCCATCATCGCCATGCTGAAGGTCGAGATCGGCAAACCGGGTGAACTCGCCCTCGAAGAAAAGATCGATCTTCCCCGTCGGCCCATGGCGCTGTTTCTCGATCAGCACCTCCGCCCGGTTGTGCACCGCCTCCATGTCGCGCTGCCACTTCTCCACCGCGCCATGGAATTTTTCGTCGTTGTCGAAGGCGAGCTGCTTCGGCGCCCGCTGTTGCAGGTAGTACTCGTCGCGATAAATGAACATCACCATGTCGGCGTCCTGCTCGATCGAGCCGGACTCGCGCAAATCCGACAGTTGCGGCCGCTTGTCCTCCCGGCTCTCCACCGAGCGGCTGAGCTGCGCCTGCGCCAGCACCGGCACCTCCAGCTCCTTGGCCAGCGCCTTCAGCCCCTGCGAGATTTGGCTGATCTCCTGCACCCGGCCCTCGGGCCGCGTGCCCGCACTGGGCCGCATCAACTGCAAATAATCCACCACCACCAGCGCCAGCCCCTTGGTCCGCTTCAATCGCCGGCACCTTGTGCGCAGCGCCGACATGGTGATCGCCGGCGTATCGTCGATCATCAGCGGCAGGCTGCCGATCTCCCGGCTGACCGCCACAAACCGATCAAAATCCTTCTGCCCGATATCGCCGCGCCTGATCCGGTCGCCGGAAATCCGCGACTCCTCGGACAGCAAGCGCGTGGCCAACTGCTCGGAACTCATTTCCAGCGAAAACAGCGCCACCGCCGCCTTCGGCGCCACATCCGGTCCGATGGCGCGCGCCGCCGCCAGCTGGGCCTTCGCCGCGCTATAGGCAATCTTGGTCGCCAGCGCCGACTTGCCCATGCCCGGCCGCCCGCCCAGGATAATCAGGTCCGACGGATGCATCCCGCCGGTCTTCTTGTCCAGATCGCGCAACCCGGTGGTCAACCCGGTCACCCCGCCCGGCTGATGAAACGCCCGCTCGGCGGTCACCAGCGCATCGGTCAGCGCCCGCTCAAAGGTGACAAACCCGCCCTCGGCCACGCCATTGGCGCCCAGGTTGAACAGCGACTGCTCCGCCGCCTCCAGTTGGTTCTTGCCGTCCAGCTCCGGCTCGGCGCCAAACGCGTTGTTGACCAGCGTCTCGCCGATCTCGATCAGCTCGCGCCGCATCCACGCGTCATGCACCGCCCGGCCATACTCGCCGGCATTGATGATCCCCACCATCGCCGACAACAACTGCGCCAGATACGCCGTGCCGCCGACCTCATCCAGCACCGCCGAATGCTCGAACTCCGCCTTCAGCGTGATCGCATCCGCCAACTGCCCTTGGTCAACCCGGCGGGCGATCGCCTGGAAAATCCGGCCATGGATCGGATCGGCGAAATGCTCGGGCAACAGGAAGTCGCTGACCCGCTCATACGCCTTGTTGTTGGCCAGCAACGCGCCCAGCAACGCCTGCTCCGCCTGCAAGTTTGACGGTGGCATGCGCTGTGACAAACCCAGCAACGGGGCAGAGGCATCAATCGTGTTCATCGCCCCACCATAGCGCAGGTTCCCCCCCCGCGCGCCTGTGGATCACGGGGATAGCGGGGAAGGCGAGGGCTCTTCGCCAAAAGCGCGAAGGTAAAGAAGGCGAGGGCTCTGCCCTCGACCCGCAAAGGGTCGGAGACCCTTTGATCCCATTACCTTAAGTGACCGTACCAGTTACCACCAATCGAACCCAGGTGCCAATTTAGTGCTGCTGGCGTAGCCAAGAACCTTCTTGGCATTCAAGCTTTTGTAAAATTAAGGTCCAGGGGCTTGGCCCCTGGCGGGTCTGGGCAGCGCCCAGTCTTAATCTTATCTTCGCGCGTATGGGGCAACGCCCTTGATCTTCTCTTTCCCCGTCATTTCACCAAGCTTGCCTCACGCGTCAGCGCCGCTGTGGCCAAGCAAAAAAAACCGGGCCGCCGCACAAGTCGGCAACCCGGTTCAATAAGCCTTAGCTGCGGCAGCATTTAGCCGTTCGGTTCAGACGTCCGGCTGCGGCGCCACGGAGGGGTCGAGCATGTCGTCGGCCTCGTCGTCCGCCTCGTCGCCATCGCGCGCGATCGCCTCGCCGCGCGCCTGCTTGGTCGCCTCTTCCAGGCTGCGCGCCACATTGACGGTCACCGAGATCGAGACTTCCGGGTGCAGCACCACCCGCACCGGCGTCAGTCCGAGCATCTTGATCGGCTGCTCCAGGATCACCTGGCTGCGGCTGATCGACAGTCCGGCCTCGGTGGCACCATCGGCGATATCGCGCGACGACACCGAGCCGTACAGGCTGCCCGACTCGCCGGCCTGGCGGATGATCACCACCGACAGCCCGCCGACGCGCTCG
>JANXSA010000096.1 GCA_025352915.1 Rhodospirillales bacterium
GCAGCAGCGTGAAGGCAGCACCCAGCTGCCATGGGCGGGCGCGGGAGATCGGGTTATACAACGCCATGACGAAACCGGCGCCGGCCGCCGCCGCAAGCCGCTGCAGCACGATGTCCCACGGCTTCAGATTGTCCGACAACGATATGGCGCAGAAATCATGCCCGAGCGGCGCGCCGATCCGTGCCGCCACAGCGAACATCGCGGAGATGCCGGGCACCACTTCAACCTCGATGCTGCGCCATTCCGGCGGCCCTTGCTCCATGGCCTCGAACACCGCGCTGGCCATCGCGAATACGCCGCTATCACCGGATGAAACCACCGCGACCTGCCGTCCGGCAAGCGCCAGTTCCAGTGCATGCCGGGCACGGCCAAGCTCCTCACGGTTATCCGAGGCATGCCGTACCAGGTCAGACCGCAGCGGGACGCGATCCAGATAAGGGCCGTAGCCGACCAGGTCGGTCGCACTGGCTAAAGCCGCCGACGCCTGTGGCGTCTGCATCAGGGGATCGCCGGGACCGAGTCCGACAATAAACAGCCGGCCGTTCATCGCGGACGCTGCCGGCCGGGGACCAACACCATCGAGAAATACGGCGCGGTCGTTTCAACCATGTCGACCAGCTGCAGGATGCGTTCGCCCGGCATGGTGCCGCGCTCGACATACACGGCGCGTTCGGCGAGTCCGGCCTCCCCGATCGCGCGGCGTATCTTGGCCAGGTTGCGGCCGACTTTCATGATAACTGCGGCATCGCATCGCAGCAGCGCGGCGGTCAGACTGGCCTGGTCCAACGTGCCAGGCAAGACCGTCAACACATCGTCGCCGTGGGTGAACGGCAGCCTGGCTCGCGTCCAGCAGCCGCTCATGCCGGTGATGCCAGGTACTACCTCATTGCGATAGGAAGTTCCCAGTCGGTCGAACAGATACATCGCCGAGCCATAGAAGAACGGATCGCCTTCGCACAGCAACGCGACGTTGCGGTTGACATCCAGATGCGCCGCGATGGCGGCGGCGGCAGTTTCATAGAACATGCCCATCTGATCGGGGTAGCTTGGGTCCTCGACTGGGACTTCCGTGGTGAACGGATATTCGAAGCGCAGTTCGATCGCCTCGGGATTAACGTGGGTGCCGGCGATGCTGCGTGAATGTCCGGTTCGGCCTCGCTTGGCGAAGAACGCAATCACCGGCGCGGCGCCGAGAATGCGCACGGCCTTCAAGGTCAGCAGTTCGGGGTCGCCGGGTCCCATACCGATGGTATATAAGGTTCCCCCGGAATTCATTCGGCCTCGCTCGCCAGCGCGTTGACGGCGGCTACTGCCATCGCACTGCCGCCGCGCCGGCCGGTGACGATCAGGAACGGCACACGGCCATCGTCAGCCAACGCCTGCTTGGACTCGGCGGCGCCGACGAAACCAACAGGCATGCCGATAATCGCGGCCGGCGGGGCCGCGCCGGCATCCAGCAATTCCAACAGATGGAACAATGCGGTCGGCGCATTTCCGATGGCGACCACGGCACCCGCCATCCGGTCGCCCCAAAGCTCCAGCGCAGCCGCCGAGCGGGTGTTGCCGATTTGCGTGGCCAAAGCTGCGGTTTCGGGCGATTGCAGCGTGCAGATCACGTCATTCCCGAAAGGTAACCTGGACCGGGTGATGCCATGCGCAACCATCTGCGAGTCGCACAGAATCGGCTTTCCCGCCAGCAGTGCCGCCCTGGCCGCTACGGCAAAGCCGATGCCAAATCGTAAATCGCGGGTAATTTCGATCATTCCGCAGGCATGGATCACGCGCACGGCGATGCGTGCCTCCTCGGTGGATAAACCCGAAAGATCGGCTTCGGCACGGATGGTTGCGAACGAGCGTTCATAGATGGCAGCGCCGTCGCGGATGTAGTCGTGTTTCATGATGCGTCGGCGCTGGTCAGGAGTCGGGCAATGTTAGGCATGGTCAGGCCGATCTGTTCGGGGGTGTCGCTGGCACGGCCGTTGCGAACGATGTCGTAGGTGCCGTTTCTGCCAACCAGAGTGACAGGGGCCGCGCCCGGATGGGCGCAGCCTTTGGCGCAGCCGGATATATGAAGTTTGCCGAAAAACTGCACGGCGGCAAGAAATTTGGCGTCGGCTCTGGCATTCACCGTTGCCTCGGCGCAGCCTGGAGAACCGGTGCAGGCAACGATATGACGGCGGTAATCCAGTGGATCGGCAATCAGGTCGCGTCCGTGCAGGTTTGCCGCCCGCTCGGAGGCAATACGAGGCAGGATGACAGATCGCCACGGGGTCATTCGCAACGTAGCGTCGCCAA
>JANXSA010000658.1 GCA_025352915.1 Rhodospirillales bacterium
GGACGCGCGGCTGCTTGACGGGGTTCGCGAGGGTGGGGGGCGGGGAGTTCGCCGGCCTGCCAGAGGAGAAGGATCTGTTCCAGGCGGCCGAAAATGCGGGCGAGGATCGCCGCGATCATGGCCTGGATGGCCGCCGGCAAGAAGGCACACTTCTCCCGTGGTGCCTGCACCGTGTGGCGCAGGCCGGCGAGGGCGTCGCCCAGGGAGGGTGTTTGGTTCTCCATGTCAGAATAATAACTAACTGATGTTCGGTGAACAAGAAAAAAATTGCGTGATGGGGAAAATTTATTTTGGCGGCGGAGGGAGGAAGCGTCTTCTTTTTGTGAACAAAAAGAAGATTCTTGCTTCGGTCTTATTGGGGTGCAACCAGCGCGCTGACCGGGACCAGGACCACGCCGCGTTGGGCCAGCAGGGTGGTCCAGGCGGCGAGGCGTTCGACGGCGACCGGGGTTGGGGCGGAGACCAGGCCGATTGCGGTGCCGCGGTCGCGGGCGAGTTGTTCGAGGCGTTCCAGCTTGGCTTCGATTTCAGTGCGCACGCCGGGTTCGTCCAGGATCAGGTCGACGGGACGGCGGGCTCCCGCGCCGGGCGGGAGTTTGCCGTCGGGGCGGGGGTCGACGTAGAGCAGGCCGCGCTGGGCCAGTTCTTCCAGGAGTTGGGTCATTTGCCCGCTGGCGGCGAAGCGTTCGCCGCGCAGGCTGCCGAGGGCGCCGGTGGCGCCGACCGGGCCGCCGAGGCGCGAGAGGGTCCAGCGCAGGGCGGCGGCGTTGCGGTCGGGGGGGGCGCCGGTCAACAGGGCACGGTCGCCGGGGTCGTCGAGCGGGTAGCCGCGGGGTTCCATCGGGATGGCGATCAGCAATTCGTGGCCGGCCTGGCGGGCGCGGTCGATCTGGGCGCGGGTCCGCTCGGTTTGGGGTTGGGGCGAGCCGGACCGGAGGGCGTAGGGCGAGACGGCGAAGGAAATGGCGGCGGGCAGAACGCGCAGGGCTTCCTCGCTATCGGCTTCGCGCATGGCGAAATCGGCCAGCAGGATGGCTACGCGGGGGCGGGCATCGGCGGGCGGGCTGCCGGCGGCGTAGGCGCGCATGGGGGCCAGGCCGCCGGCGATGCGGGGCAGGAAGCTGCGGTCGTCGAGGCCGGAGGGTTCTTGGAGCGCGGGATCGGCCGGCGGGATGGCGGCGCCGGGGGCGCGCGGGCCGGCCACGATGCGGGCGGTGGCGGGGGGCGGGCCGGCGGGGCCGTGGACGGGTGGCAGGGCAGTGGGTTGGGCAGTGGGTTGGGCATCGGGTGGGGCATCGGGTGGGGCATCGGGTGGGGCGGCCGGCGGGGCTTGGGGTGCGGCGGATTGGATGCCGGGCGGCGCAGCAGGGGGCGGCAGCGGGGATGCGATGGCGGCCGCTGGTGCGGCGTCGGGGCTGTCAGCCGGCGGCGGGCCAAGCAACTGTACTGCCGCGCCGCCGGCCAGCAGCAGCAGGAGGAAGGCGGCCCAGGAATACCCGAGCGCACGAAGGGCCGCGCCGCCGGTCACGCGCGCGCTTCCGCCAGTGTCTTGCCGGGGCGGTTCAGCGCGACGCGCGCCGGGCGGGCTGTGGCATGGCGCGCAGCAGGGTCAGGCCCTGTTGCAGCTGGTAGTCTGTTTCGGGCTTGAGGGGGTCGAAGGCCGGCTGGTTTTCCGGCGGCAGCTTGACGATATCCTTGGCGATGGCGGGCAGGTCGTTGCGCGGCGGCGCGATGCTTTGCGCGGCACCGCCGGAGTTTTTCAGGGTGCGGTTCAGGTCGGCCTCACGCGACAGGCCGAAGCGGGTGGTTTCCTCGCGTGAGGCCGCCACTTCCACGTCGGGGGTGATGCCGAGGCCCTGGATCGAGCGGCCGGAGGGGGTGTAGTAGCGGGCCGTCGTCAGGCGCATGCCGCCATTGCCGGGCAGCGGCGAGACGGTCTGGACGCTGCCTTTGCCGAAGCTGCGGGTGCCCAGGATGATGGCGCGGCGATGGTCCTGCAGGGCGCCGGCGACGATTTCGCTGGCCGAGGCCGAGCCGCCATTGATCAGCACGACGACCGGCAGCCCGCCGGTGATGTCGCCGTTCTTGGCGTTCCAGCGCTGGGTGTCCTCGGCGTGGCGGCCGCGGGTGGAGACGATTTCGCCGCGGTCGAGGAAGTCGTCGGAGACCGAGATCGATTCAGGCAGCAGGCCGCCGGGGTTGTTGCGCAAATCGAGGATGACGCCGCGCAGCTTGTCGCCGGATTGCGCCTTGAGCTCGTTGAAGGCGCGGCGCATCGAGGCTTCGGTCTGTTCACTGAAGCTGCTGATGCGGATATAGGCGATGTCGTCGCCCTCCATCCGCGAGCGGACCACGCGCAGCTTGATGACCTCGCGCACCAGGACGATTTCCAGCGGCTTTTCGGTGCCTTCGCGGCGCACGGTGATGACGATGCGGGTGTTCGGCGCGCCGCGCATCTTCTCGACCGCGTCGTTCAGGCTCATGCCCTGGACGGTTTGACCGTCCAGCGCGGTGATCAGGTCGCCGGCCTTGACGCCAGCGCGCATCGCCGGGGTGTCGTCGATCGGGGAGATCACCTTGATGTAGCCGTTCTCCTGGGTGACCTCGATGCCGAGGCCGCCGAATTCGCCGCGGGTCTGGACCTGCATGTCGCGGAAGGATTTGGCGTTCATGTAGGAGCTGTGCGGGTCGAGCCCGGTCAGCATGCCGTTGATGGCGTTTTCGATCAGCTCGCGGTCATTGGCCGGCTCGACGTACTCGGCGCGGACGCGTTCGAACACGTCGGCGAAGAGGTTGAGCAGGCGGTAGGTTTCGGCGCGGGTGCCGTCCTGGGCGAAGGCCTGGGGCAGCAGGCTGATGCCGAAGCGGCGTTGCAGCTGGTCGGAGACGGGGCCGATCGCGATGCCGGCGGCGAAGGCGGCGCTCAGCAGAAGGCCTGCACGAAGCTTCATGGTGGATATCCTCTGGCGGCGCTGGGCAGCCTTGGTTCGCGACGTGGTGTGGTCCGCAGGGTATCCCAGAGAGACGTGGGATCAAACGGTTTCATAAGGAGATAGGAAGGGTCTTCTTTTTGTGAACAAAAAGAAGCAAAAAAACTTTATCCGGGTGGGGGGAAGGGGGCGGGGGTGGTGGGAAGAGCCCCCCTCCGGCTCCCCCCGCCCAAGCGCGTGGGGAGAGACGATTCGTGTGGATAAAGAAGGAGGAAGCGTGGAACCTTCGCTTCGCCCAGGACACGGTTTTTTTGCTTCTTTTTGTTCACAAAAAGAAGACCCTT
>JANXSA010000662.1 GCA_025352915.1 Rhodospirillales bacterium
CACCTGCACCAGAAGATGCTCGGCATGCAGCGGATCGGTGTTCTCCAGGTACAGCAGCAGCACGCCCGATCCCGCGAAGCCGGCCACGCACAGCGCCGGCAGCACCCGCCACTCCGCCTGCCACAACGCCACCAGCGCCACCGCCGCCGGCACCACAGCCGCCACACCCACCGCCATGAGGTAACGCGGCACCACGTACAGCAGCGCCGCGTTCAACGCCACGAACAGGAACCACGACAGGCCAAACCAGCCCGCCAGCAACCCTACCCGCCGCGCCCCCGCCGGCACCCGCCGCCACACCGCGATCAGCACCGCCGCCGGAATGGCAAGCCAGAACAACAGGCCAAACTTCTGACTGACCATCACCGCCAGCACCGGCGTCAGCACCGGTCCCGCCGAAACCACCCCTTCGGCATCCAGCATCCGCCCGCTACCGGCGGCGGCACGCGCGATCGCCGCCCGGTCGGGCGCATCATGCTTCGACGAGATCGCAAACCGGTACAGCGGGTCGCCGGCGCGCACCGCGAAATCCACCATCTGCACGCCCACCACGGCCACGCACCCCGCCGCCAGCACCAGGTAGCGGATGCGCGGCATCTGCGGGCTGACCAGGAACAGCACGCCATAGAACAGCACCACCGCCACGCTGATCTCGCGCGTCAGAAATCCCAACCCCGCCAGCCCTCCCGCCAGCAACAGCCATCGCACGCACCCGCCGCGCGATGCCGCCGCCAGGAAACACCAGAAACTGCCGATCGCGAACAACGCCTCCGGCAGGTCCGGGTTGGCATAGGTCCCCTGCACCACCACCGCCGGCAACAGCACCAGGCTGCCCGCCGCCAGCACCGCCACTGGCCAACCGAGGAAGCGCCGGCACCCCGCATACATGACGATCATCAGTGCCAGGAAATACAACAGGTTGGCCGCCGCCAAGCTGAACACGGACCGCCCCAGCACCACCAGCAGCGCCGCCGTCGGCAGCACCACGGGATAGCGCAGCGACCAGTGGTCAATACCCAACGCAGGGAACCCGTTGACCCACGCCATCGCCGCCGCGGCATAGTAGGCGTCGTCAGTGCCCTGGTAGCCAACCCAGCGCCACCACAACGTCGCCGCTGCCGCGACGGCCAGCAGCACGATGCAAACGGCTTCCGCGCGCGAGACCGGCGTCGCCGGTCGAACGGCCGCGGATTGATGTGTCCCAAGGAAAAAGCTGCGCATCATCGCCGTGGATATCCCTGTCACCGTTCGTCGCCCCGCAGGCCCGCCCCTACCGCAACGTCCCGCACATCGTCGCCATTACCGCAATCCACTGCTGGACCTGCACGATCCCCGCCGTCTCGAACGCCACCCCGCGCGGGCCAATGCGCTCCGCCCCCGGGATTACCCCGCACAGATCAGCCATCGCGACACTCGCCAGATCGGCCTCCAGCCGGCACGGCCCGGGGATCACATAGGGCGCGCACAAGCCCACCCCCCGCACCGCCGTCCTCGCCCCATCGCGGATGCGCGCCCGCGCCATCTCCGGCGACAAGGCCCGTGCCGAGCGATGCCCCAGCGCCGTCTTCACCTGCACCATCACCGAACCCGGAAACAGCCCGTGGCACTGCGCCGCCAGCTGGTCATCCCCGCTCAGCAACGCCACCGGCACCCCCAGGCTGCCGGCATAGGCGCCATACAGGGTCGCCTCGGCGGTATCGATGCCGTTGATCCGCAATGCCTGGAACGCAAACCCGCTCACCGTATGCGACAGCACCCCGTGCCGCCCGGCGCCCGAGTGATACCCGGTGAAGAACACCGCATTGAAACTGCTATCCAGCCCGGCGGCCATGTTCATCGCCTTCGGCCGTCCGATGATGCATTCCGCCCGCGGGTCCAAATCCTCGGGGATCAGGTTCACCATTGGCCCATGGCTGTCATTCACCAATACGTATGTGGCACCGCCGTCGAACGCCCCGGCGATCGCCGCGTTAACCTCCTGGGTCATCAGCCGCCGGGCGCGTTCGTATTCCGGATTGCCAGGCGTGCCCTGCTAGGCGTTCACCACCCCGGCCACGCCTTCGATGTCGGCGGAAATGAAGATTTTCATGGGTGTGCTCCAGGGCTACATTTCACAACAAAGCGGACAGGTCATAACAGACCGGCTAGGCCCGGACGAAAATGCCCCGCCCGCCCGATCGTGTCCGGCGCGGCCGCCAACGCATCCAGCACCGCCTCCTGGGTTGCCTCGGCCGCCGCTTCGAACAGCAGGTCGATCTTGCTCTCGGCGATCACGCGCAGCGGCAGGATATCGCCCCTGGCGTCATGCGGCGTCCGGTTGGCCGTTGTAAATCCGAGAAAAACATCGCCGCTGCCGTGGCCATAGAACGAACCGACGCGCGCCAACCCAGCACCGGCCCGCCGGATCACCCGCTGGAGCTGGCGATGCTCCAGCGGCACGTCGGTGGCCAGCACCACGATCACCGAGCCGCGCTCCGGCGTTGGCGCGGCGACGGGCCCCAGCACCCGTCCGTCCGGCAATGTCAGGTCCCCCGCCCGGCCGAAATTCGCCAGCACCAGCACGCCGAGATGGAACCCCAGCCCGTCAAGCGTCAGCTGCCGCGAGGCGCTGCCGATCCCGCCTTTGAAGCCGAAACAGCTCATCCCTGCCCCGGCCCCGACGGCCCCCACTTCAAACGCATCCGTACAGCCATCCAGCGCCGCCAAGGCATCCCCCTCGCTCACCGCCAAGGCCTGGATATCGTTCAGGAACCCGTCATTGCACTCGCCCACCACCGGGTTCACCGTGCTTGTTTGACGCCCGATGCGCGGGTTCTCGGCAATCGCCCGGCGGATCAGCGCGGTCGCACAAGTCCCGACCGACAGCGTGTTGGTCAACAGGATCGGCGTCTCGATCTGGCCGAGCTCATCCACCTGCATCAGCCCGAGGCTCTTGCCGAAGCCGTTCAGCACATGGCTGGCCGCCACCGGCCGGTCGCGGAAGACATCGCCGCCATGCGGGCGGATCGCCGTCACCCCAGTGCGGATGTCGCCCTTCAACAGGGTCGTATGGCCGACGGTCACGCCAGGCACATCGCTGATGCGGTTGAGCTTTCCGGGGGCCAGCCGGCCGCAAGCGAGGCCGAGCGCGCGGGCGCGTGCGGGAACGAGTGTCATGCCGCGATTTGTCGCGCCGCCGGGACCAAGGCGCAAGACCGTGCCGTCAATCGCGTGGCAAATGCCGCGCCAGGAAGGCCGCCATCGTTTCCATCAACCCGAACTGCAACAGGTCATTATGGCCGGCCTCCGCCACTTCCCAAAGCTCTGCCGGTGCCGTGGCCGCTGCATACAACGCATGGCCCATCGACGGCGGCACCACCCGGTCCCGGCCGGCCACCGCGACGAGGACCGGCGCGCGGATCGCCGCGATGGACGCCATCGAGTCGAAGCGGTCCTTCAGCAGCAGGTCAACTGGCGCGAAGGGGTACCGCTGCTTGGCGATCGCGGCGATGCTGGTAAACGGCGTTTCCAGCACCACCGCCCCCACCGCATGGCGCGCCGCCAATCCGGTGGCCAGCCCGCTGCCCAGCGACTCCCCCCACACCACGATCCGCCCCGCCGCGATGCCGCGCTGGCGCAATGCCGCCAGCCCGGCTTCGGCGTCCAGCCGCAGCCCCGCCTCGCTGATCTCGCCCGGATTGCCGCCATAGCCGCGATACCCGATGAACAGCCCGCCCCAACCCCGCGCCGCCACCTGCCGGACCCGTTCGGCGCGATGTCCGATATGTCCGGCATTGCCGTGCAGGTACAGCACGACAGGCTCGCGCGTCGTCTCACCCTGGCCCGCGGGCGGCAACCACCAGGCCAGCAGGTCCAGTCCATCAGCCGTGACGATCAGCACTTCGAGCAGCCCGGGCTGCTCGACCTGCCTGGCCACCGGCTTGCCTTGGTCGGGCCGGAACAGGATCTGGCGTTGGGCGGCGAACAGGGCGAACAGGCCCAAGAGATAGAGCGCCACGATGGTGGCGACGGCCAGGACCATCCAATGGGCTGGATTCTGAGCTGACATGATGTCGAACCTTCGGTGGGGGACGGTGTCTCACCGGGTGAGTCGGATAATTTTACACCGCGATGCCGGTCAAATGGCTAGTTAAAGCTCTGATAATTATCGTATTTCCGGCGCCGAACAGTAACCTCTGACAGTCGCTTCGCGGGCGGCCTGTCGGATAAATTTACACTCTGAACTCGGGGCGGGCGAAATTGACCATCGAAATCCGATTAAGAGATTGAAAATGATGATATAAATTATCTTGGCACGCCTCTTGCTTCAATGGGTCAGAGAGATTCTTTTGGCGTGCATCCTGGGCTAGGGCTCGTTTTGAGCCCCGCATTCCCGGCTGTATAGAAGGTGGAGAGTAGTTGGTGAGCACCATTTTCAAGGGTATGGCTGGCGCAGCGGTTCTGCTGGCGGCGAGTGCAATGAGCGTATCGGCGCAGGATTACACCTGGACCTTGCAAAATTTCAAGTTCGGCGATTATGAAGATGCCCAGACTCAGGAGCTGCTAGGCTTGGAGTCGGATTCGACCGCAAGCGGCACCTTGGTGCTGAGCAAGACCATCGGCGGCTATGCGCTCAAGTCGTTCAACTTCACCACCACCATCGATAGCCTAGGTGGCACCGGCTTCGCCGCCACCTACAACTCGTCAATCAATAGCCTCATCGGCACTGATCTATTTCCAGCACCCGCATTCGACACCCACATCGAGATGGCGGGCGAAGAAACGGGCGTTCTGGGCGGCGTTGAGTTCCGCTTCCGCCTGAGCTGGGAGTTCGGCGATCTGGCGAGCCAAATGGAAGCGAACAGCGGCGCCGGCAACCTCAACGCCTTGGTCGCCCTCGATGGGCTCGCCTCCTATGAATACGACCTCGACACCAACTACTACCGCTACAACGACGACTCCCGCAGCTTCAGCAACTTGGCTGTAGGCTATCCGGGCAACCTCCGCCTCAGCTCGGTCCAAACCGTCAGCACTCCCGAGCCCGCCAGCTTGGCGCTCCTCGGCACCGGCCTGCTCGGCATCTTCGCCGCTCGCCGCCGCAAGGCCGCCTGAACAACCCCAAACCTAAGCCCAGCCAAAGCGGCGGCACCCTCGGGTGCCGCCGTTTCTGATTCAATCCCACGCCGGCCAAACACGCCCGGCCTCACGCCTCATCCGAACCTGCCGTCCCGCCAATCGCCGCCAAATGCGGCGCCGCC
>JANXSA010000082.1 GCA_025352915.1 Rhodospirillales bacterium
CTCCCGCCCACAATCCGCGCCGGCTCGTCCAACAGCCGCATGATCGACTTGGCACAAACGCTCTTGCCCGACCCCGACTCCCCCACAATCCCCAGCGTCTCGCCGGCATGCAGGTCAAAGCTCACCCCATCCACCGCCCGCACCGGCCCGGCATCGGTCAAAAACCAGGTGCGCAAATCCCGCACCCGCAGCAACAACTCACCTCGTGGGATTTCAGCGAGTGCGGGCATGCGGATCCAACCAGTCGCGAATGCCGTCACCGACGAAATTGAAGCCCATCACCACCGTCAAGATCGCCAGCCCCGGAAACGTCGCCACCCACCATTGCTGCACCAGCTCGCGCCCCTCGGCCACCATCGCCCCCCATTCGGCAGTCGGCGGCACCACGCCGAGTCCCAGGAACGACAGCCCGGCAAACACCAAAATCGCCTGCCCCAAATCCAACGTCACCAGCACGATCAAAGGCCCCACCGCATTGGGAATAATCTGCCGCAACAGGATATGCGCCGACCCAAACCCGATCGACTGCGCCGCCTCGACATATTCCAGCGACCGCTGCGTAATCACCAAAGACCGCGCCAGCCGCGCAAACTTCGGCCACCACACTACCAGCATCGCGATCACCGTATTGACCGTCCCGATCCCCATCGCGGCCGCAATCGCCATCGCCAGAATGATCGGCGGAAAACAAAACACCAGGTCGGTCGCCCGCATCAGCGCCTCCTCGGCCCAGCCCCGCGCATACGCCGCCACCGCCCCTAGCAACGTCCCGAACAACCCCCCGATCAGCACCACCACCATCCCAACCGACAGCGAAATCCTGGCCCCATAAATCACCCGCGCCAACACATCCCGCCCCAACGCATCCGTGCCCATCCAATGCGTCGCCGACGGCGGCCTCAACCGATTGGCCACATCAACAAAATTCGGATTGTGCCCGCTGACCCACGGCGCAAACACCGCCGCCAAAACCCAGGCCAGGATGATGCCCCCGCCCACCGCCGCCAGCCCATACCGCCGCACCCAGCGCCGCGCCGGCGAAGCCACGCGGGGCAGGGGGATCGCCGAGGTGCTCACAGAAGAGTCTTCTTTTTGTGAACAAAAAGAAGCAAAAAAACTTCATCCATTTGCGCACGGCCTAAACGGATAAAGTTTTTTTGCTTCTTTTTTTCCAAAAAAAGAAGAATCCTGCCCCTTCACTTCTTCACCACCCGCGGATCAAGCAACGCATAAGACAGATCAACAAAGAAATTCACCATCACAAAAATCGCCGCCACAATCGCCGTGATCGCCATGATCGCCGGGAAATCCACCGCCACCGCGCTGCGAAACGTATACCGCCCCAGCCCCGGCCACGAAAACACTGTCTCCGTCATCACCGCGCCGGCCAGCAGATTGGCATACGCCAACCCCCCCAGCGTCACCACCGGCAGCATCGCGTTCGGCAACGCATGGCCCGTCACCACCACTCGCGCCAGCAACCCCTTCGCCCGCGCCACCCGGACATAATCCTGGTTCAGCGCCTCCAGCATCGCCGCCCGCGTCGTCCGCGTAATCAACCCCAGCGTCGAAGCCGCCAACACAATGCTCGGCAAAACCAGATGCGCCAACGCGTCGTAGAAAGTCTCCCAATCCCCGATCCACGCGGAGTCGATCAGCAACAAGCCGGTAATCCGCTCCGGCGGAAACGCCACCGGGTCCAGCCGCCCCGGCCCCGGCGCCCAATTTAACTGCCCGTAGAATACCGCCAGCATGATGAACGCCAGCCAGAATGTCGGCGCCGACACCCCGATAAGCGACACAAACCGCGCCACATGATCCACCCATGAATCACGCCGCACCGCCGCCAAAACCCCGAGCGGCAACCCGACCACCACCGACAACGCAAACGCAATCGTCGCCAATTCCAACGTCGCCGGCGCATAGTCGACAATATCCGCCAACACCGGCCGCCGAGACGCAATGGAAATCCCAAGATCGCCCTGCGACAGCCGCTGCAAGAACCGCCAATATTGTTCCCATAACGGCAGGTCCAATCCGTACCGGGCACGAAACTCCCGCACCTGCACAGGGTCGGAAGCCTGCATATCCCCCAGCGCCGCCATCGCGGGATCGCCCGGCACGGTGTTGGCGATCAGAAACACCACCAGCGTCGCCAGCAAAACCATCACAACAGCGGTCAACAGCCGCGAAACGACGTAGCGGATCACGTGGTGGCGGACAAATGCGGCATCAGACCGGCTTGGCGCCAGACAGGTCGGCCATCCAGCCGGCGGCGGTCAGGTTGAGCCCGGCCACGCTCTTACGCACCGCCACCTGGTAGACCGGTTGGACCAGTACGAAATGATGCGCCGCATCGACCATGGCCTCCTGGTATTTGCGATACAGCGCGGCGGCCTTCACCAGGTCGCGCTCGGCGCCGGCATCGGCGACCAGCTTGCGCATTTCGTCGGACGGCTTCCACTGCACCCGCCCGGCCACCCGGTTGATGGTGGCGGACGACCACAGCCAGTTTTCCGGCGCCGGCGGGTTCCAGAAGGTCAGCACCGCCTCGGCCTTGCCGCCCATGAACATGGTGCGCATGTTCACCATGTCCATCGGCGCCAGTTCGGCGATGATGCCGACGCGGGCCAGGTCGGCCTGAATTTTCTGCGCCAGGTTCTGATAGCTGATGCTGGCGGTCACCGCGTTGCCATAGCCGAGTTGGAACTTGAAGCCGTTCGGCATGCCGGCGCGGGCGAGCAACTCGCGGGCCTTGCCCAGGTTCTCGTTGAAGCCGATCTCCTTGGTCAGCGCCTCGGTCGAGCCATTGACGCCGACCGGCAGGAAGCTGACCGGGCGCACCGCGTGGCCGCCGGCGAGGTTTTTAATGATGCCGTCGAAATCGATGGCATGGCCGATCGCCTGGCGGGCAAACTTGTTCTGCAGCGCCGGGTTGGTCGGCGCCTCGACCACCGCCATATAGATGAAGTCGAGGCTGGTTGCCCCCATCACCGTGATGTTCGGGTCGTTCTTCAGTAAGGCGATCTGCTCGGGGATCAGGTTGAACGCGACATCGACATCGCCGCGCTGGATCGCCAGCAACTGGGCCGCACTTTCGCTCATGTGGCGGATCAGTACGCGATCATAGCCCGGCGCGCCGCGATAGTAGTTGGGATTGCGCACCATCTGGATCTGCTGATTGCGCTGCCAGCCGGTGAGGCGATAGGGGCCGGCGCCGGCGGAGTTGTTATTGAGCCACTCGGTCGCCTTGTCCTTTTCCTTGGCGTCGGCCGCGTCGGTGCCGCCATTGGCCACCACCAGCGCCTTCTCCTGGATGCCGAAGGCCGGCGTGGCGATGATCGAGATCAGCGGCAGGGTCGGGTCCTTGAGCACGATGTCGATGGTGCTGTCATCGACCACATTCACCGCTTCGACATGCGAGATGTACTGGGAGGGCTGGTCCTTGATGTTGAGGTGGCGGGTGAAGCTGAAGCGCACATCCTCGGCGGTCACCGGGTTGCCGCTGGCGAACTTCATCCCCGGGCGCAGCTTGAAGCGCACGGTCTTGCCGTCGGGCAGATAGGCCCATTCGGTGGCCAGCGCCGGCTTGATGGTGATGTTGTCGCCGGGATCGAAGGTGACCAGGCCCTCATAGGCGGCACGTGTCGGCAATGGATTGGAATACTGGTAGGCGCGGACGGGATCGAGCGACAGCGTGTCACTGACATCCAGCCCAATCACCAGCGTCCCGCGCCGCGCCGCGCTCTGCGCCGCCGCCGGCCGGGCGCCTGCCAGAACGGCACCCAACAGCCCCGCCGTGCCGCCAACAAAATACCGCCGGCCAAAGCCGCCCTTATCCTGGTCCGCCATGCTAACCCCCATTTTTCGCGCCTTTACACCGATTATCGCCGAGCCCGCCCTGATTGGCCAGCGCTTTCCCGCCCGCCCGGACAATCCACCGCCCGAACGGCCCAAATTTTCGGGGTTCTCTTTTTCAAAAATGAACAAGCGCGTCCTTTTGATAAAAGCCGCGAAAACTTCTATCCACGCCCTCCCCATCCCCTGCCGCCGGAGCGATTCCCCTGAGCCTTCTCGACGATTACGGCATTGTCTGCATCGGCGACATCCACCGCCAATGGTCCCACATCGACCGCGGCCTCGCCGCCCTGGACCGCAAACTGCGCCACGTCATCCTGTTGGGCGACATGGAATGCACCCTGCCGCTCGACGCCCACGCGGCCCCCATCCTCGCCCACGGCGCCGGCCTGCACTGGATCTTCGGCAACCACGACGCCGATGGCGGCCCGGAAATGTGGGCCAACCTGACCAACCCCGCCCGCAATCCCGCCACCGCCGCCGGCGCCCTGCATCGCCGCGTCGCCACCATCGCCGGCCTGCGCATCGCCGGCCTCGGCGGCACCTTTCACACCCGCGTCTGGAACCCGCCCGCCCCGCCCCGCCTGCACAGCCGCGACCAGCTCGGCCCCGACATGGCAACACTCGGCCCCGGTTGGAGCCCCGACGCCACCGCCGCCCTCGCCCACGCCCTGTCCAGCATGGCGATCTGGCCCGAAGACGTCGAAGCCCTGGCCAGCCAGCGCGCCGATGTCCTGATCACCCACGAAGCCCCCTCCAGCCACCGCAGCGGCGCCGCCATCCTCGATGACCTGGCCCGAGCCATGGGTGCCCGCCTGATCGTCCATGGCCACCACCACATCGGCTACCGCGCCGCCGCCGCCGACGGCCTGCAAGTCCAAGGCGTCGCCGCCGCCTGGGGCGTCGCCCTCTCCGGCCACACCCACTGGCAAGGCGACAAGCCCCGCCTCCTGCCGCAAACCCCCGGCTGGACATACCGCTGAAGCCGGCGCACCCCGCCATACAGCAGGCGCTTGTTTGTGAAACGAAAACACAGATTCAAGCCGCCGGAGCCCCCGGGCTTGCTGGTTGCTCCACTCTGCACGACCGGCAACGCCCTGAACCGCCCGCTCGGCACGGCGAACCGTCACAAATCCCACGCCAAACTATACTGTTATAGTTCGGTGACGCACGGCGCCGACGCCTGAATTCGCGCTAGCCTCGCTGCTCGGCCTACCGCAACACCGTCCACCAGGGCCGCCAGGATCGACCGGCCAGCAATGGCCCCGCCAGCAGAGGCAGCGCCGCGCGTGAGCATCGCCCAAACCAGCATCATTAACCCCGGCGATCCGCCGATTGCCTATTTCGACCCCGCCATGTCGGCCACCCGCCGCGTCGTGGTCCGCGCCATCGAGCGCGCCACCGGCCAGCGCAAGCTGAAAAAGGTCTACACCAGCTTCCGCGCCGAGGGCGGCACACCAGACTCCTTCTGGGCCGAGATGCTGCGCCGCTCTGCCATCCAGCCGGATTTCGACCGCAGCGCGCTGGCCCGCATTCCGCGCGAGGGTCCGCTGATGGTGGTCGCCAACCACCCCTACGGCCTGATCGATGGCTTCGCCCTGTGCTGGCTCATTCACCAGGTGCGGCCGGACTTCAAGCTGCTGATCAACTCGGTGCTGTCCCAGGCGCCCGAGACCGCGGCGCATCTGCTGCCGCTGGACTTCGCCGGCACCCGCGAGGCCCAGCTCGCCAATATCCGCTCCCGCACCGCCGCCCGGGCACAGCTGGAACAAGGCGGCTGCCTCGTCGTCTTCCCGGCCGGCGCCATCTCCACCGCGCCCGACCGCTGGGGCCGCCGCCCCGCCATGGACGGCCCGTGGCAGCCGTTCACCGGCCAGCTGGTCCAGCGCACCCGCTGCCCGGTGTTGCCGGTCTGGTTCGCCGGCCAGAACAGCCGACTGTTTCAGATCGTCAGCCACTACAGCTCAACCCTGCGCCTGGCCATGATCGCCGGCGAAATCCGCCGCCGCTTCGGCACCCGCCTGCCGATGCGCGTCGGCGAGCTGATCCCGCATGACAACCTGGCCGGGATCACCGATCGCACAGCACTCGCCAGCGAACTCTGCCGCCGCACCTACGCGCTGGGCGGCATTGACACCACCCTCCCCGGCACCATCGTCGATTGGCCGGTGGCGATCCAGGACAAGCCGCGCCGCGACCGCTGACGGCGCCCCGCCAACCGTCCCCCCCCGCCAACCGCCCCATTGGCCTGCCTCCCCCCCTGCGCTAAGAGGGACGCCTGACTGGAGGCACCTCCCCTTGAACGCACCCGCTGCGCGCTTCGGCGCCAATTCCCTGCGCAACGGCCCCGACGCCCGCGGCCGCTTCGGCGAATTCGGCGGCCGCTTCGTCGCCGAGACATTGATGCCGCTGATCCTGGAGGTCGAGGCCGCCTACAACGCCGCCAAGGCCGATCCCGCTTTCCAGCCCGAGCTCGACCGCTACCTGAAGGATTATGTCGGCCGGCCGAGCCCGTTGTGGTTCGCCGAACGCCTGACCAAGAAACTCGGCGGCGCAAAAGTCTATTTCAAGCGTGACGAGCTGAATCACACCGGCGCGCACAAGATCAACTCGTGCATGGGTCAAATATTGCTGGCCAAGCGCATGGGCAAGACGCGGATCATCGCGGAAACCGGCGCCGGCCAGCATGGCGTCGCCACCGCCACTGTCTGCGCCCTGTTCGGCCTGCCCTGCACCGTCTACATGGGCGCGGTCGACGTCGCCCGCCAGGCGCCCAATGTGTTCCGCATGAAACTCCTTGGCGCTGAGGTCATCCCGGTCACCTCCGGCGCCGCCACGCTGAAGGACGCGATGAACGAGGCGCTGCGCGACTGGGTCGCCAATGTGCGGGACACCTTCTACATCATAGGCACCGTCGCCGGCCCCCACCCCTACCCGATGATGGTGCGCGACTTCCAGTCGATCATCGGCGAGGAGGCCAAGGCCCAGCTGCACGAAGCCGAAGGCCGCCTGCCCGACATCGCCGTCGCCGCCATCGGCGGCGGCTCCAACGCCATGGGCCTGTTCCACCCCTTCCTCGATGACCGCTCGGTCCGTCTCGTCGGCGTCGAGGCCGCCGGCCACGGGCTCGACACCCACGCCCACGCCGCCTCGCTCTCCCGCGGCCGCCCCGGCGTGCTGCACGGCAACCGCACTTATCTGCTGCAGGACGACGACGGCCAGATCCAGGAGGCGCACTCGATCTCCGCCGGCCTCGACTACCCCGGCATCGGCCCCGAGCATTCCTGGCTGCACGAAATCGGCCGCGTCGAATATGTCGCCGCCACCGACGACGAGGCGCTCGACGCCTTCCAGCTCTGCACCCGCACCGAGGGCATCATTCCCGCCCTGGAGCCGGCGCACGCGCTGGCCCACGTGAAAAAAATCGCGCCGGCGATGGCGCCCGATCAGATCATCCTGATGAATCTCTGCGGCCGCGGCGACAAGGACATCTTCACCGTCGCCGACGCCCTGGGGGTGACGCTGTGAGCCGCATCGCCGCCCGTTTCGCCGCCCTCAAGGCCGAGGGCCGCGGCGCCCTGATCCCCTTCCTCGAGGCGTGGGACCCTGACGCCGGCACCTCGATGGAGATCCTCCGCGGCATGCCCGCCGCCGGCGCCGACCTGATCGAAATCGGCTGTCCCTTCACCGACCCGATGGCCGATGGCCCGACCATCCAGCTCGCCGGCCGCCGCGCGCTCGACGGCGGCGCCACCATGGCCCACACGCTGGCCATGGTCCGCGAGTTCCGCACCGAGGACAACGCGACCCCGATCGTCCTGATGGGCTATCTCAACCCCATCCTCTCCTACGGCACCACCCGCTTCTGCACCGACGCCGCGGCCGCCGGCGTCGATGGCCTGATCATCGTCGACCTGCCCTCCGAGGAGGCCGACCTGATGGCCGAGGACGCACGGAAGAACGATCTCGACATCATCCGCCTCGTCGCCCCGACCACCGATGACGCCCGCCTGCCGCTGGTGCTCGCGGGGTCCTCGGGCTTCGTCTACTATGTCTCGATCACCGGCATCACCGGCACCCGCACCGCCTCGGCCGATGAGCTTGCCGAAGCCATCCCGCGCATCCGCGCCCACACCGACCTGCCGATCGCCATCGGCTTCGGCGTCCGCTCCCCCGCCCAGGCCGCCGCGGCGGTGCAGGCGGCCGATGGCGCGGTGGTCGCCTCCGCCCTGATCGACAGCCTCGCCGCCAGCCTGGACGCCGAGGGCCGCGCCGGGCCGAACAGCGTGCGGGTGGTGCTGGACCAGGTGCGTGGCCTGGCCGACGCGGTCAGGGGGGTGAAGAAAGCACTTCTTTTTTGAAAAAAAGAAGCAAAAAACTTTTCTCCCCTACCCCCAAACCAATGCCGGTTGTTTAGCCCGACGCCAAACATGTAAAAGTTTTTTTGCTTCTTTTTTTTCAAAAAAAGAAGCGCTTACTTCCCTAACCAGGACCCCACCATGAGCTGGCTCACCGAATTCGTCCGCCCGAAAATCCGCACTTTGCTCGGCCGCCGCGAG
>JANXSA010000685.1 GCA_025352915.1 Rhodospirillales bacterium
AACGTCCAACGCTACCGCGACCAACTGATCGCCAACCTGCCATACGGCGTGCGCAAAGTCGTCGAACTCGGCCGCGCGCTGTGCACCGAACCCAAGCTGCTGCTGCTCGACGAACCCTCCTCCGGCCTGAACGTCGAGGAGACCGAGGAGATGGCCTTCTGGATCGAGGACATCAAGAAAGACCTCGGCGTCACCATCATCATGGTCGAGCATGACATGAAACTCGTCACCGCCGTGTCGGACCGCGTGCTCGCGCTGAACCAGGGCCGCATCCTGTCGATGGGCACTTCGGCCGAGGTGCAGAGCGACCCCGAAGTCATCCGCGCCTATATCGGCGGCGCACCGGAACCCGCGGCACCTGCGGAGGCCGCGCCATGACCGAGCCGCTGCTCAAGGTTTCCGGCATCGAGACCTTCTACGGCCCGATCCAGGCCATCCGCGGCGTCAGCCTGGAAGTCCCGGAAGGAAAGATCGTCACCGTCCTCGGCGCCAACGGAGCCGGCAAAACCACCATCCTGCGCACCATCTCGGGCGTACTCGACCCCGATCGCGGCGAAGTCACCTTCGACGGCACCGACATCGTTGGCTACACGCCGGACCGCGTCATGCGCCGCGGCATCTGCCACTCGCCCGAGGGCCGCGAGATCTTCCCCTTCCTGTCAGTGGGCGAAAACCTGCTGATGGGCTCCTACACCCGCCGCGACAAGGACCAGGTCGCCCGCGACCTCGAAATGTGCTTCGGCTACTTCCCCCGCCTCAAGGAGCGCGCCGACCAGCGCGCCGGCCAGCTCTCCGGCGGCGAACAACAAATGCTGGCGATCAGCCGCGCCCTGATGGGCCAGCCGAAGCTGCTGCTGCTCGACGAGCCCTCGCTCGGCCTGTCGCCCATCCTCACCCTGCAAATCTTCGAGATCGTCAAACGCATCAACCGCGAGCGCGGCGTCGCCATCCTGCTGGTCGAGCAGAACGCCCATATCGCCCTGCAAACCGCCGATTACGGCTATGTCCTGGAAGTCGGCCGCATCGTCATGGAAGACACCTGCCAGCGCCTGATGGAAAAAGACGACATCAAGGAATTCTACCTCGGCCACAAGGACGAGGGCGTGCGCGGCCAGCGGCGCTGGAAAAAGAAAAAGCTATGGCGATGATAGTGCGCGTGGAAACTCGTAAAGCCAAGCGGCAGGAAGAATCTTCTTTTTGTGAACAAAAAGAAGCAAAAAAACTTCATCCATTTGTCCGTCGCCAGCGTCCTACTGGACGTGCCGCCGATTCGAATCGGATAAAGTTTATTTGCTTCTTTTTGTTCACAAAAAGAAGAACCTTGCTGCCACGTGCCTTCCTTTCACGCCGACCCCGGACTGGCCGATGACCAGCATGACCATCCCCGCGATGATCCAGGCCCGCATCGCAGCGCACGGGCCGGAAACCATCCTGCGCCGCAAGGAACGCGGCATCTGGCGCCCGATCAGCTGGGCCGAACTCGGCGCCCGCACCCGCGCCATCGGCAGCGCCCTGCGCGCAGATGGCCTGCACCCCGGCGAAATTGCCGGCATCCTGTCCGAGGCAACCCCCGACTGGATCGCCGCCGACCTGGCCATCCTGTCCGTCGGCGCCGCCAGCGTGGGCCTCTACCCCACCGATGGCGGCCCCGCCGTTGCCGCCATGCTGCAAGATTCCGGTTGTGCCGTGCTGTTCGTCGAGAGCGAGGAACAGCTCGACAAAATCCTGCACCTGCGCGGCACCTGCCCCGCCTTGCGCCGCATCATCATCCTGGACATGAAGGGCCTGCGCGATTTCGCCGACCCGATATGCGAGAGCATCGACAGCCTGGTCGCCCGCGGCGAAGCCATCGACCGCGCCGACCCCGCCGCCTGGGACCGCGGCATCGCCGCCATCACCCCCGCCGACCTCGCCGTGCTGGCCTACACCTCCGGCACCACCGGCCCGGCGCGCGGCGTCATGCTGAGCCACGCCAACATCATGTCCCAGGTCGAGGGCGCCGCCCGCATGACCGGCCAGGGCCCCGCCGACGAACGCCTGGCGTTCCTGCCGATGTGCCACGTCACCGAGCGCATCCTGGGCCTCTATCAGTCGCTGTCCTGCCGCAGCATCAGCAACATCGTCGAAAACGCCGAAACCGTGCCGGAAAACCTCGCCGAGATCCGCCCCACGGTGATGATCGCCATCCCGCGCGTCTGGCAGAAATTCTACGCCCGCATCGCCGTCGGCGTGGCCGGCGCCACCAGGGTGCAAAAGGCACTGTACGACGCCGCCTTCGCCATCACCGCGCGCGGCGTCGACGCCCAACTGGCCGGCCGCACCGGTGGCAACAACGCGCTTGCCGGGCTCGCCGACCAACTCATCCTCAAACGCGTGCGTGCCGCCGTCGGCCTCGACCGCCTGCGCGTCGCCTGGGTCGGCGGCGCCCCGGTCTCGCCCGCCCTGCTGCGCTGGTACCGCTGCATCGGCATCGACCTGCGCGAGGTCTACGGCCTCACCGAATGCGCCGGCCTCGCCGCCGCCACCCCCGCCGGCCGCCTGGTCCACGGCAGCGTCGGCAGCGCCGTCGAACACGGCGAAATCGCCATCTCACCCGCCGGCGAAATCCTCGTCCGCGGCCCCCATGTCAGCGCCGGCTACTGGCGCGACCCCGCCGCCAACCAGGCCGCCTTCGCCGATGGCTGGCTGCGCACCGGCGACCTCGGCCGTATCGAGGCCGGCATCCTCTCCCTCACCGGGCGCACCAGCGAAGTGCTGACCATCGCCGACGGCTCCCTGGTCAACCCCTCGGCGATCGAAAACGAGCTGACCCTAAGCCCGTTCATCGCCGACGCCCTGGTGCTGTCCGAGCCCGCCGGCTCAGCCGGCCATGAGCCAGCCGGCCTCTCCGCCCTCATCATGGTCGAATTCGACACGCTGGAAAAATGGGGCCAGGACAACAACGTCGCCTTCACCGGCTTCGCCAGCCTGCTCGCCGCCCCCGAAGTGACCGCGCTGATGTCCCACGCCGTGGACCAGGCCAACGCCCGTGCCCCCGCCACAAGGCGCATCACCCGCTTCCGCCTGATCGACCGCAACCTGGCCCCCGAAGACCCCGAACTGACGCCGATGATGAAGCTGCGGCGCGACGTGGTCCTGGAACGCTTCGGCCAGTTGCTGCAAAGCTAGAACCGCGCCGCCTGATCCGCCGACAGGCACGTGGCGGGGAGCGAGGCTCCCAATAAATTCGGCGAGGCTTGAGGAGGGACGAATGCGTCGACACATCCTGGCAGCGGCAGGCGCACTAGCGCTCTCCGCGGCCCTTCCACTGACCGCACAGGCCCAGGCCGTGCGCGGTGTCACCGACACCGAAATCGTCATCGGCACCTATACCGACCTGTCCGGTGTCACCGTGTCCTGGGGCGTCAACAACTCCAACGCCATCCGCATGGCGTTCGACGAGATCAACGCCGCCGGCGGCATCCACGGCCGCAAGATCCGCTACATCGTCGAGGACAACCAGTACCAGGTTCCCCGCTCGATCCAGGCCGCCAACAAGCTGATCAACCGCGACAATGTCTTCGCCATGATCGCCAATGGCGGCACCCCGATGAACAACGCGGTGATGCCCGACCAGTTGGCCAAGGGCGTGCCCAACATCTTCCCGCTGACCTCCGCCCGCTCGATGTACGAGCCCTTCCACAAGCTGAAATTCGGCCTGGTCTCGTCGTACTACGACCAGATGCGCGCCGCGGTGAAACTCCTGGTCGAAACGCGCGGCAAGAAAGCCCTGTGCGCCATGTACCAGGACACCGATTTCGGCCGCGACATCATGGACGGCGTGCGCGCCCAGATGGAGGCGATGAACATCAAGCTGGCCGGCGAAACCGCCCACAAGCCAACCGATGCCGACTTCTCCGCCTCCGTCGCCCGCCTGCGCGATGCCAAGTGCGACGTGCTGCTGCTCGGCACCATCGTGCGCGACACCAACCAGATCGTCGCCGCCGTGCGCAAGATCGGCTGGGATGTAGAAATTATGACCCAGGTCGCCGCCTATGACAGCGCGGTCGCCGAAGTGCCCGGTGGCGTCACCGAAGGCATCCTGTGCATGACCTCGATCGAGTTCGTCAGCTCCACCGACCCCCGCCCGGCGGTCCAGGCCTTCCTGAAGAACTACAAGGAGAAGTTCGGCCGCGATCCCAACTTCGCCGCCCAGATCGGCTACACCGCCGCTCAGTTGATGATCGAAGGGTTCAAGAACGCCGGCCGCAATCTCACGCTGGACAGCTTCATCGCCGGCATGGAAGCGATCAAGGACTACAAGGACATCTTCGGCTCTCCCCCGATGACCTTCGGCCCCACCATCCGCCAGGGCTCGAACATGAGCCTTGTCACCGTGGTCAAGGGCGGTAAATGGGTCCTCGCCCTGCCCAACCCGGTCGGCTACTGATCGCGCCCGCCAACATCTGAACCAGGGGGCCCCGCGGCAACGCGGGTAACTGCTCACCCCCCCGTTGGAAATCCGACCGCCGTCCGGTGCGGCGGAGCGAATATTCCGCTTGACGCGGTAACGGACGCTTCGATTCACCGTATCCATGGATCGCGACTTCCTCCTCTTTCTGTCCAAGGATGACCTGATCGGCTTGATCTTGGCGCAGCATGGGCAAATCGAGGCGCTGAGCGCGCGGATCACGGAATTGGAAGCCAGGCTCGGCGCGCCCCCGAAGACGCCGGGCAATTCCAGCCTGCCGCCGTCGAAGGGGCAGAAGCCGAACCTTCCCGGTCGTCCGAAACATCCTCGCCGCGGCCGCCCCGGCGTCAGCCGTGCGCTGGCCGAACACCCGGACGGGATCATCGAGGCAACGCTGTCCGCCTGTCCGCACTGCGCCCACGCGCTCGGCCTGGCCGACCAGCGCGACATCCACGCCTACGACCACATCGA
>JANXSA010000042.1 GCA_025352915.1 Rhodospirillales bacterium
CCAGGGCGGCGGAGTCTGGCGGGACCAGCCGGGCCAGGGGTGTGTCACCGAGTTGCTCGGCGATGCCGCCGACATTGGTCGCCACCACGAAGCGCCTTGCCGCCAGGGCCGCGGCCGCCACCCCGCTCTGGCTTGCCTCGCGGTAGGGCAGCACCAGGGCGTCCGACCAGGCGAGGATCGCGCCGAGCTCGGCCTCGGGCACCCAGCGATTCTCCACCGTCACGCCGGGCAAGGCGCGCAGCTGGTCCAGCACCGGCGATTCCGGGCCGTGGCCGACCACGCGCAGTTCGAGGTCGTCGCGCGGGCCGAGCGCCAGCATCGCCTCGGCCAGCAGGTCGAGGCCTTTGTACGGCAGCAGGCGGCCGAAGCAGAGCAGGCGCAGCTTGCCGCCATGAGCGCGCGGCGGCGGCGGCATGGGGCCGAACGGCATTGGCGGATGCTCGCTGAGGATCAGTTTTTCCCCAGGTGCCAGTCCTTGCGCCTGGAGCCGGTTGCCGACATGGCGGCTGAGTGCCACCACGGCATCGGCCCGCGCCGCCAGGCGCCGTTGCAGCACCATCTGCATCGAATGGATGTCGCCGGGGTGCAGGTCGGCATCGTGCACCACGACGGCATAGCGCACCCGTGCCCGGCGCAGCGCGGCGGCCATCAGGATGTCCAGCGGGGCCGGCATGGCGCAGATCGCGGCGTCCAAGCGCAAGGCGGCGATCCGTTGGGCCAGCGCGCCGACCTGAAACGGCAGGCGCGGCAGGCGCAGCAACAGGTCGCTCATGCCGCGATAGGTGTCGACCGGCAGGGCGCATTGCGGCGCATCCGGCCCGCTCATGATCTCGGACTGGCGTGACAACGACAGCATTGTCTCCACGCCCGGCACCTGCGCCAGTCCGGCCGTCAGTTCGGTGGCATAGCGCGGTCCCGCGCCGCGCCTGCCCCATTGCCAGACCAGCAACCTCATGCCGCCAGGCCCGCCATCGCCGCCGCGAGCGATTCCGCGCCAAGCGACGCGCGGGCGTGCGCCTGGCCGCGCGCACCCAGTGATCGCCGGGCGTCGGGGTCATCGGCCAGATGCCGCAGCGCCGAAGCTGCCGCCGCGATATCTGGCTCGGCCCAGACCGCACCGGGCGCCTCCAGCACGCCGCGCGGGTCCCGCGCCGGCACCAGGATGAAGGGCACCAGGGCGGCACTGTCGGCGTCCATGAAATCCATGTTGCCGGACCAGCCCGTGGCCACCACCGGCCGGCCCAGCAGCATCGCCTCGGCCGGCACGAGCCCAAAACCCTCGCTGCGATGCAGGGACAGCACGATGTCGGCCGTGGCGGTCAGCGCGTGCGCCTCGGCCTGTGGCATTTCGCGGGTTTCCAGCCGGATGTTGGCCGCGCCGGCGACTGCTTCGCGTAAGAGGGCGAAGTCATCGGGAAAATGGCCGGGGTGACCGACCTTGAGCACCAGGATGCGGTCCGGCCGGTCGCCGAATGCCGCCCGAAACGCCGCGATCGCCGCCAGCGGGTTCTTGCGCACGAAGCTGGACGCCAGATTGAACGACACCAGCACCACCAGCGCATCCTCCGGCAGGCCGAATGCCGCGCGTCCGAGCGCGGCGGGCTCCGGTGGTGCGACGGCCAAGGGATAGGACACCACCCGCAGCGGAATGCGGCCATCCGCCGGCAAGAGTGCTGCCATCGCGCGGGCGGTGAACTGGCTGGTCACCCAGACCTCATGCACAAACCGCAGCCCGCTGCGCCACGCCGCCGGCACCACCGGCAACTCCCAGTTCCACATGCCGATCACCCGGCGCCCGCGGATCAGCGCCCGGTCCTGTTGCAGCAGCGCCAGCGGCAGCGAAGGCGGGTTCACATGCAACAACAATGGCATGCCGGCCGGCGGCAGCACCCCGCCCCGGGCATCGGTGTCCAGCGCCACCGTCGGCACCCCCATGCCGTCCAGAGCCGCCCGCACCAGGCGGACGCCCATGCCGAGCCCCGACGGGCGGGAGAATTCGCCGAGCAGCGCCAGGCCGGGACCTGCGCGCGGCGGCGGCCGATCCGGCTTCGGGGCCGTCAGGGTGGTGACGGTGCGGATCAGCGCCCGGCGCGGGCCGGCCGGCAGGAGACGCCAGGCGTGGTGCAGGGGCGAGAGCGAGGCGTTCGGCATGCAGATCGCCAGGAAGGAGAGGAAGAGTCTTCTTTTTGTGAACAAAAAGAAGCAAAAAAACTTTATCCGAAAGCAATCCGATGATCACACCCGGCGGTGGTTGGTCGAGCAATGCATTCGTCACAGCCAATGGATGAAGTTTTTTTGCTTCTTTTTGTTCACAAAA